>JAJZSX010000052.1 GCA_021849435.1 Actinomycetes bacterium
TTTCCAAGTTTCGCTCGCGTCGACACCGTTGTTGGGCGTCGTGGCGCTCGGTGCCAATTCGGTGTCGGCCACAACGTCAGAAGTCACCACCAACTACCACGGCACTTGCGTCGGAGGCTATTACGGCGGCGCAGGGTCGGTTTACTGTCTAAGTTCGCGGTTGACGTCGACCGGAGTCGCGGAATTCAAGTCGACCGTAATTGTTGACACTAACTCTAATGATTGCTTTGCCGGGGGCGGCAATGACACGACCGTAGGATTCTACTGCGGGGACCCCTGTTAGTGGTCCAGTGCGACTGAGAGTCGTTGTTGGTGTTGCTTCTGCCACAACTCCTTGAACTCGACCGGGGTCAGGTAGCAAAGAGAGCTGTGAAGACGTTCGTGATTGTATTCCTGTCGCCAGCCCTCGATGAGGACCTGGGCTTCGAGCAGTGACTCGAAGAGGTGCCCGTTCAAGTACTCGTCGCGGATGCGTGAGTTGAATGATTCGATGTGGCCGTTCTGCCAAGGTGATCCGGGATCGATGAAGGTGGTCAAAGCGTTGTTGAACTTGCACCAGTCGGCGATGGCGAAGGCCGCGAACTCGGGACCGTTGTCGCACCTGAGATAGGCCGGCGTGCCGTGTTGGGCTACCAGGCCGTCGAGCACGATCATCAGATCGTCGGCGGTGATGGAGCGCTCGACGTGAACGGCCAGGCACTCGCGCGTGAAGATGTCTTGGATGTTGAGCAACTTCAACGCCTTGCCGTCTCTCGTTTCGTCGAACTGGAAGTCCATCGCCCAGATGGCGTTGGGGCAGATGGGTGACATCGCCCCGACGTGCACCCCGAGTCCGCGCAGCGGCTTCTTGCGCTTGCGATAGGGAACTTTCAAGCCCTCTAAGCGCCACAGGCGTTGGATGCGCTTCTTGTTCACCCGGTGTCCCTCGCGGCGCCGGTGCTGATAGGCGCGCTTCCAGCCCCAGCGGGGATGCTCCTTCGCGAAGGCCACGAGCCAGCGACGAAGTTCCTTCTCGTCGTCAGTGGGCAGCGGCGCCTCGAGGCGCTGAGTGGAACGGTGTTGACCCACGACGCGACAGGCCCGGCGTTCTTTCACCCCGAACGTCTCTTCGAGCATGGTGACTGCTCGACGACGGGCGTTCGGGGTTAGAAGTTTCCCTTGGCGACCTCTTTGAGCATCGCGTTGTCGAGTGTGAGATCGGCGACGATTCGCTTCAAGCGGCCGTTCTCAGTCTCGAGCTCCTTCAGGCGCTTGGCGTCGTTGGCCTTCATGCCGCCGTATTGGCCCTTCCAGCGGTGCTGCGGGGACTCGGCGATCTCGAGATGCCGGCAAACCTCGGGAAGATCCTTGCCCTGGTTAAGCAACTTGTCGCCCTCGGCGAGTTTCCTGATCACCTGCTCGGGCGTGTGATGCCTCTGCTTCATGCTGTCCTCCTGGCTCCATTCTGGAGCATCGGGACTCTCAGTCGCGCTGGATCATTTCAGAGGGGACCCCGCAACTGGACGGTTGTTCACGGACATATCTGCGCTACTCCTAGCTATTTGGTGCACTCGATAGGGTACGAGAACGACTCTTCTCGTGCCCTATCACCTGACCCTTCGGGAGAGGCAATCAGTACAGTCCGGACGTCGACACACCGCGCACGCATCCCATCCATGGACAGGCAACTAGTGCCTTGCAGGGATCCGCGTCGGTGGCCGACTACTTGGGATCGTCCGGTGGCCCCCGCCGGTGTCAAGGGGGTCAACTTGCAGGTTTGGCAAGCGCGCTCTGAGTCGCACCCGGTCTCCACCGGGCCAACTCACTTTCACAACGGCTCCGCCCTCTGACGTGGTGGAGGCAGCCGAGCCGGCGAGGCCACTGAGCGTGTCCTGCACCACCGTCAGCCCAACCTGCCGCCCACCATTCGCGTTGACGTGAGCGCATGCAGAGTCCCCGCGGTGCTACATGGCGGTCGAGTACACCTGGTGGCTCTGCGGCGTTCTTCTCACCACGCCCCTGACCTCGATAGTCACGTGAATCTGAGAGGGCTCCAATGCCCAGCGGCTGTTGGTCACCGCATCAGGCGACCTCGAGGTGCTGATGCGCTCCTTGCTGAGCTTCATCGACGCCGAGTGGGACTACTTCCTGATGCCGTTCCAGGACGAGGGCGCTCAGGTCACCTACGGGGAGCACCTGGTCGCTTTGATTGCCGCGGCCGGCCCATCTCTCTGACGACGAATTGCTCCATTTGGCCAGTGTCCACGCCGCGGCACTGTCTTCTAAGCCCAGTAGCCGCTCGCCGCCCCGCGAATCCCTTCAGCAGCGCACCGTCCGTTTGAACTTCGCCAATTCACTCGTCGATTGAAGTTGGGCAGTGCTCGCTCAGGATGAACTTCACCCGCTCGTGGTGCTCCTGACACTTCCGCGTCGCCTCGCGAATCCAGAGCCTCGAGTACGCATCGAGATCATCAAGCGCCAGGAGTTCGATGGCACAACGCAGGGTAGCGATTACCGCTTGCTGGCACCTGATGACGACTTCGTGGACCTCCTCCTTGGTCCAATCGCGGGCGGTGCTTCGAGTGGGGAGCAAGGTTGCTTCGCAATTAGCCTCACCGATCAAGCGGTTAAGCGTGGTCGAGAGTTCGAGTTCCCGCGCGGGTACCCGGGTGATGGTCTCTCTCCTCGGTCGGTTCACGCCACCGGCGCCACGTGGCTCGGACTTCATAGCTCGGCCCATGAACTCGGCAACTTCTCACCGGCCAGCGGCAGAAGCTCTGTGGAGACGCGGTCGATGAAGAGGTGGACGCCGATGCACTGGTAGATCACCGACTCCACGTCGATCCTCAGGTTGGGGGGCACGTAAGGGCTCGTGTTGATCTCGAGGACGCACCGCCAGACGTCGCCCAGCGCATGGTGGCATTCGGCAACGTCGCGAAAGAAATCACTTCGGGTCCACTGAGCGATGTTCTGATGGGTGGGCAACGCTGCCTTTCTCCTCTGCATTTCGTCGACGAGACCTCGCAGGTAGTCGCGCCAGTCGAGGTCGTGGGTTTGTGCAAGATCCATCATCGTGGGGCTCCCGTCTTGTGAGTCGGTGGGCATGGTGGCCATCAGTTGACGTACAGCATGAGTTCGGACTGGACGAAGTCGACCTCGACTTGGCAGTCCGAGCACGCCGCCGCGGCGAATACGCTGGCCGCCCGAGATGACTCGTCGATGTCGTCCGCCGCCTCGAGGTCATCGATGCTCTTCCGTACGTCGTCAATGGCGAGCCGGCATCGCTCGATGCCTGCCTTGACGTCGTCGTAGTGCCACTGATGGATGCTGCACCACGAGGGCAGTTCCTGGACTGCGTCCATCATGATGGTGGTCATGAGGTACACCTTGATGCGCTGGTTGGTCTGTCGATCCTCTGTTACGTGTGTCATTGATCCCCTTCAGGGCAGGTGACTCCGGTCAGCTTGTTGTGGATTTCGATGTTCAACTGCGGCGAGCGCATTCGCTGCTCGCGAGTGGGACAGTGCTACCTCCTCTCTGCAGGCCGACGCCGTCACGTTTGGGTGCCGCCGCGTTTGGGTTGGCACCCAGGACATCTTGTGAACCTGCAATTCGGGATCACAATGCTGGGGTGGGCGATCTCGTGCACTCGCCGCTTAGGTCGAAAGGATGGCACTTGTCGCCAGCTCGGTCCTGCGCAGTTCCCCCTGACCGTCCTGTAAACGTGCTGAGGTTAACGCCGGGCCAACCGCAGACCATTGCCAATCACGAGCAGCTCAGAGAGCTCGTGCGCGGCCACCGCCACCGGAAGGTTCAGGGCGCCGAACAGGGCGCCAGGCACTAGGACTACCAGGATCGCCAGTCCAAGCGCGATGTTCTGCTGGACGATCCTTCGGGTTCGCCGTCCGATGCGTATGGCCTCGGTCAGTTTCGAGAGGTCGTCTGCCATGAGCGCGACGTCGGCAGTCTCGAGGGCGACATCGCTGCCGGCGGTCCCCATGGCGATACCAACTGATGCTGCCGCCAGGGCCGGCGCGTCGTTCACGCCGTCGCCCACCATGGCAACATGCCCGAACTCGGCGACCAATTCGCTGACGATTCGCGACTTATCCTCGGGCGCAAGTTGGGCCCTGACATCGTCGATCCCGACCTCCTCGGCGATCGTCCTCGCGGTTGTCTCATTGTCGCCGGTGAGCATAACGAGAAGGTCAACACCGGCTCGACGCAAATCGGCCATGGCCGCGTTCGCCCCGGTTCGCACCGCGTCGGCGATGCCCAGGACTCCCCACACTTCGCCGTCAACGGCGACGACCACTGCCGTGCGCCCCGCGACCTGGAAGCGAGGCACCGTCGCGGTAAGGCTGTCGAGTACGACACCCTGCCGGTCCATGTGCCCTGGCGACCCAATCACCACCTCACGCCCATCGACGAGGCCGCGTGCTCCGACACCGGTGAGCGCCTCGAAGTCCTCGGCGGGCGTCACCACGATCCCCGCGTTCTCGGCAAAGGCGAGCACCGCACGGGCCAGCGGGTGCTCTGAGCGCGCCTCGACTGCCGCAGCCAGCTGGACGACCTCGTCGATGCTGTGCCCGCTCGACGTTTCGACGTCAACGAGTCGGGGCTGGGCCTGGGTGATCGTACCCGTCTTGTCAAGAGCCAGCACGCGCACCCTGGCAAGTTCTTCGAGGTAGACGCCGCCCTTGATCAAGATTCCCTTACGGCTCGCATTGCCAATGGCCGCGACGTAGCTGATCGGGATCGCGATCACCAACGCACATGGGGCGGCAGCGACGATGACGGTCGCCGCCCTTTCCGCCCACGTTGTCCAATCCCCGGTCGTCGCGCCACCAAGGACCACCACGAGGATGCCCGTGAGCAGCACCGCCGGGGAGTACCTTCGGGCGAACCGGCTCATGAACTGCTCGCCCCGACCCTTCTCCTCCTGGGCCGCGGTGACCAGGCGCACGATCTTGGCCAGCGTGTTGTCGGCCGTCGTCGCCGTTGCTTCCACCACGAGGGCGCCCGTCGTGTTCAGTGTGCCCGCGAACACCTGGTCGGCCACACGTTTGTCTACCGGTAGGGATTCTCCGGTGATCGTTGCTTCGTTCACGGCCGAGCGCCCCTCGATGACCGTGCCGTCCGTGGCCACGCACTGGCCCGGCCGAACGACGAACCGGTCGCCGACCCTGAGGGCCGCCAGGGCGACTTCCACCTCTTGGCCGTTGACCAGTCTCATGACCATCTTTGGAGCGAGATCCATGAGCGCGCGGATTGCGCCTCGTGTCCGGTCCTCCGTGAACTCCTCCAGCGCCTCGCTGATCGAGTACAAGAACGCGAGGGCGGCTGCCTCGCCCCACAGGCCCAACCCTCCGGCGGCGAATGCCGCAATGGTCATGAGCAGCTCGATGCAGACCTTCCGCTCCTCGCGCAGCTCCTTGAACGCGGCGACCGCGAAGAAGCGTGCTCCCGCTAGCGTCGCCGCGACAAACACGAGCGTGACCCATGTCCCGCGTGCGCCGCTGCGCTCGGCAACGAATCCGACTCCCGCGAACAGTCCCGACAGCGCCGCCCATCGGACCGGGCGATTCTCCCACGGGTGTTCGGGCGCCTCACGGCCCTCGTCGCCGGTGGGTCCATTCGGTTGCTCGGCGCCGCGCGCTACTTCCGTCAAGGTCGCCGCCGCGGGGCGCGATAGTGCAGGCACAACTCCACCCGTTGGTCCGTGCGGGCCAGTAAATCCACGGCAGCCCGAATCACCCCGACTACCTCGGGCTCTGCGATCCGGCACTAAATCGCAGGGCCCACAGGGCGATTGGACACCATCCCGCAGTCCTTGAGGCGCGCCAGGTGTTCCGAGACGTTGCCCGGGGATCCCCGCTTCGACCTTCTGAATCAGTTACCCATAACACACGGTGGGTGGGCGCCACCAGGATCGCCAGGCGAGTCGGTTCCGCGAACCTTCGAAATAACTTGGCGACGAGGTGAACGTCCAAGGCAATTCTGGCGGGCACGGGCAACTCCGACGATCGGTTTCAGGCAATGGTACCGCCCCCGCATGAGATCGAGAAGGGAGGTCAGGTTCAGCCCAACGAATCACGAGGATGACACAACTGGCAACGAGCCGAAGTCATTTGGTTCTTCATCTTGCTAGGACTTGGTCATAAAGGGACTTTGGTTGGCGGCACTGCTCGAATTACTTTCCACTGCCACAGCGTCTGCCGGCGGCGTCGATCATCGTTCGGAGCCGATGTGCAGCTACACAGCCGACTTCGATCTCGTCGGATTGTTGGTGTCGGAGCCTCGACCTCATCGATCTGCAACCGAGCTCTGGAGACTCAGTGCTTGGGGCCCCCTACGCCAGAGACCACGCCGAGTCTTGAACTTCAATCCCAGCTTTGGAGGCGGGGAGATATGACGATTGGCTGCAAATGAAACAGCCAACTCTAGTTACGAGTCATTTGTTGTAGCAAGGAATTCGGAGGCTTTGAAGGCGGGCGTTACGCGGGCGCTCTGGCCCGGGATACCTCAGTTCAACGAGTGGCGTAGCGATTCACGACCGGCAGTTTGGCCCGCTGTCAATTGGGTTGGCATACAGAACCCTAAAACCTCAGCCAGCCCCCGCCGTCAAGAAAGGATTGCATGAGTAGATCACTAAGAGAACTCGATTCGCAGTGACGATCTGCGTTCGGAGGGCCACGGTAATGGCATCAACGGAACCAGCCGAAACTCGCACCGTTGCCACGGATCCTGAATCGGTCCAGGTATTCCGGAGGCTCGGTCTCCGGAATACCTGGACCGATCCACTAGATCGGTGTCGCTGCCGATAGCTCATCACCGTCAACTCGTCCGTCAGGCGGTCCATAGGATGTGCGCGTCGGGCCCAAATTGAGACTGCCGCAAAGGTTGTTATCCGGGGGGCGTTGCACATGAGGCAGCGACTAGGAGGCGAACGCAACCCATCCGTATTGCCACGTGATGGTTCACCCTTCGCGCGCCCATGAGCCCAGATGCTCTAATTCCCTCTGGCGCGGAGGCTCGCGACAGTACGATTCACCAATGGCTGTACCATCTAGAGGTGGTGAACCAAAATTCCAGCACTCTTGCGCCGGTGCCCGCCAAAGTCACCGAGGACCAGCTGGAGGCCCTGGGTCGCGTCGGAAGAGCGCTGGCTGACGCCACTCGATGCCGGATCCTCACGACGTTGCTCGCGGGTCCCGCGTATCCAGCCGAGGTCGCGGAGCGGCTGGATTTGAGTCGCGCAAATGTCAGCAACCATTTGGCGTGCCTTCGTGGCTGTGGTCTCGTCTACCGAACTGCCGAGGGGCGTCAGGTCCGCTACGAACTGGCCGATCCTCGCCTGGCTCACGCTCTCGCCGACCTCATCGAACTCGTGCTGACCATCGACCGTGCGGCTCCATGCATCGACGACGCTAGGGGGTGACCGTGGGCGGCGAACACGATCACGGGACTGCGGCGGCGGCGCACAAGGGTCAACTGACAGTCGTGCTGTGCATTACGGTCGTGATCCTCGCATCGGAAGTCGTCGGCGGTGTGCTCACGCACTCGTTAGCGCTGCTCGCCGACGCAGCTCATATGCTCGCCGACGTTATTGGGATAGGCCTCGCGCTGCTGGCCGTTGTCTTCGCTGCCCGACCGGCCACACTTGACCGGACCTTCGGCTACCAACGGGCGGAGGTCCTCGCCGCCGTCGTGAACGCGGTCTTCTTGTTCGGGGTCGGCGCGTACATCCTCGTCGAAGCGGTCCGGCGCTTGCTGGCGCCACCCGAAGTGCACCCCGGTCTAATGATCGTGTTCGGTATCCTGGCGCTCGTTGGGAACGGAACAAGCTTGCTTGTGCTCCGGGAAGGCAAGGGCGAGAGCATCAACATTCGCGGGGCATTCCTGGAAGTTCTATCCGACGTTCTTGGCGCGGCCGCCGTCATCATCAGTGGTCTTCTCATCTTGCTGTTGAACTTCGGACGGGCAGACGCTATCGCCTCGATATTCATTGGTGCATTGATTGTCCCACGGACCTGGAAGCTTCTCCGCAGTGCACTGAATATTCTCTTTGAGGCCACTCCCCAAGGACTCGATATGGCAGCTGTTCGTGCACACATTCTGGAGGTACCCAGCGTTGTCGACGTCCATGATCTTCACGCTTGGACCATCACTAGCGGCGTTCCGGTCCTTTCGGCGCACGTCGTTGTAGAGGACCGACAACTCGCAGAAGGGCACGGCGGAGCGATCCTCGACCGCTTGCAGGAGTGCCTTCGGGGTGACTTTGAAGTCGAACACTCGACGTTTCAGTTGGAGCCTGTCGGCCATACCGACCACGAAATGGGAATGCACCACTGATGGCCCAGCCAGCCGATGGCGTTGCAGCGCTACGAGCGCGCGGAGTGCGTCTCGAACTGTTCACAATTGGGTGGATGATCGTTGAAGCGGGCGGTGCCGTGACGGCTGGTGTGCTGGCCAATTCCATCGCGCTCATGGGTTTCGGTCTCGACTCGGTCATCGAACTCTTCGCCGCATTGTTGGTCCTGGGGCGACTTCGGGCGCAGCTGGCTGGTGGCAGGACGAACGAGCAAGCTGAGAGCCGGGCACTTCGAGCGATTGCCGTGTCGTTCTTCGTCCTCGCCGCCTATGTGCTGGCCGAAGCGTCGCTGCACCTGTACGGCCACCAGAAACCTAACACGTCCGTGCTCGGCATCACGATCACCGCGGCGGCGCTGATCGTGATGCCAATCCTGTCTCGCGCCAAGCGGCGCACCGGAAAGAGGCTTCAGAATCGGTTGCTCATCGCCGATGCGGCTGAAACGAAGCTGTGCGCATTGCTGGCCCTCACAACGCTTCTGGGGCTCCTGCTCTTTTCAATCTTCGGGTGGTGGTGGGCCGACCCGATCGCCAGCCTCGCCATTGTCTACTTCGCCATCCGCGAGGGCCGAGAAGCTTGGGAGGGTGAACTGTTCTGCGACGACGAGTGACCATGTGGCGCGGCCACCACCATTCCTAGGACGTATCGTCGCGACGATGACCAATGGTTAGCACCACGATCGGAAGGACTCCGTTATCCACGGTGTAGATGAGTCGGTAGTCGCCAACCCTGAGACGATCGCCCCGACGCCCGCGGAGCGGTCGTGAGGCACGAGGGCGCGGATCCTCGGCGAGTAGTGCGATGGCCCCTTGAATTTGAGATTGTATCGGGCGATCGATCTTGCGGAGTTCTCGAAGTGCCCCCGGCCGAGATTCAATGTGGTAGGCGCTCACAAGAAACCGAGGTCAGTCTTCACCTCCTCCCGCGGGATATTGTCTCCAACTTCAGCAACGGGAGCATCAAACGATGCCACGTCCTCAGACTCTTCGAGTGCTTCGAGCATGTCGTCGTACTGACTTGGGCTCAACTCAATACATGTAGGCGTACATGCCCCCGTAACCCCATCCCGGCATCCCCGAGTCAGGGCCAGTCACTCCCGAGCCCGGACCCCAAGGCCCAACCAGGCCGTTGTTGTGGTATCCGTCGCACCAGAAGATCGACCCGCCACCGGAGTAGTGGACGCGCTGGACAACAGCGCCCGACGCCGACGTGAGCGTGACCGTATCGCCGTGGTGGTCCCACACGCCGTGGCCCATGCCCCAGTACAGGTTGTGCACACCATTGTGTCCGTGTCCGGTGTGGACGCGCACGAGACCGGCGCTCGCGAAACGATAACGCCCGAAGTGGTACACGTGCCCGTGGGTGTCTCTGAGCGTCCACCCCGACATCTGGGCCGAAGCACCGATATTCGCCAACTCGATCCACTGGCGGTTCAACGCTCCCGAACTGTGGTCTTCGCCAGAATCGTACTGGACTGCAAAGATCTGTATACCGCGAGCGGACTGGTGTGCCTCGAGACCGGACGCGTTTGCCGGCGAAGCACCCGCACAGATACCGAGGGATCCTGACGCCAGCGCGATGAGCGCGCCTCCTTTCGCTATCGAATTCATGACTCCTCCTTAGTCCGATGCATCACATATGTGGTCATGCCAAGGAGACCCACCTGCGGACACCTAGGGCCGTTGGTCACAACTCGGAACTGGGACCGAGGCCGACCCGCGTCGGCGAGCACGAGCGCACCGAGCTGCCGACCTCATCCTTAATGGACGTACATGAGAGTTCATCACACCTTCGATTCCTCGAGCCCACATTCGTGTCATTTCCAACATCCCGAGGACGGCGGGCGCGAAGCGCCAAGCCGTCCGATCGGGCTACCTGGGTGATCAGCAAAGTGAATCACTACTCCTCAAATCCTGAAGATATTCGAGCCTCTCGCAAAGTCCTTGTTCGAAATCGCCGAAATGGGTGTGGCTCGTTCTAGTAGAGGGCGAATTCATCGTTGCTCTGTGAGGAGCACCGTGGCACGACCAGAGGGCGTCGATCAGGCGAACCACGCGCAGATCGGGCTCCGGCGGGACCGTTGGATCGAAGCGAGGTCGAGCAATGGTCGCGACCTGTCACGGGCGGCTGGCATCCTGATCGAGATCGCGGGCCGACTCGTGCCAGATGAGTCGAGTGAGGAGCAAGATGAGCACAACGGTCGCCTACGTGAGGGTCTCGACTGAGGATCAAGTGGAGTTCTCCCCTGACGCGCAGGTGAAGCGCTGTCGTGACGTCGCGCGAATTCGCGGACTGGAGCCGGTCACCGTGCTCGCCGACGAGGGCTGGTCGGGCAAGAATCTCGACCGTCCCGCAGTCCGAGAACTCCTGCGACTGGTAGAGCTCGGACAGGTCAGTGACCTGCTCATCTGGCGCTGGGACCGACTCAGTCGCGACCAGGGTGACTTCGCGACGTTGGTGAAGCTCTTCGACCGTCACGGCGTGGAGGTCCAC
>JAJZSX010000053.1 GCA_021849435.1 Actinomycetes bacterium
CTTCCTCGGGCATCCGGCGTACCACCGCGAACTGCTCGCCAACCAGCTCGGCATCTAAGGCCTCGTGCTCGTTCACGAACAGCTGGCCAGCGACGCGTCGCTGCTCGACCTGCGCATCGCGTCGTCCAGTGCCCGACCGGCCGTCGGCCACGTGCTCGTGCTCGTGCACGGCCTGCCGCGCGCGACGGGTATGGGCCGCCAAGCGGCCGGCTTGCTGCCCGAGCTCGCCGAGCACCTCGCCAGCGAGTCGGGTTGGACGGTCGCTACCGGAACGCTGTCGGGCGTTGGCGGGAGTACAGGGACCTTCTCGGCCAGTCAGTGGCGTCGCGACCTGGGCGCGATCATCGGGCGAATCGACCAGGACGGTGGACGGATCTCGCTGGCGGGTTTCGGCTTTGGTGGTGCGCTCGCACTCGCGGTGACCGCCGACGACGAACGCGTGCGCGGCGTCGCCACGTTCGCCGCGCCCGCGCACCTGGAGACCTGGTGCGGCGCGGCCGCTCCGTTTCGCCAGTGGATCATCGGCGCGGGCGTCGTCGGGGACGAGAAGGACCTGCTCGCCGCAAACGACCTGCGCGCCGACGTGCTGGCCGTGGACCCGCTCGGCGCCGTGGCGAAGGTCCCGCCCCGCCGCTTGCTGGTCGGTCACGGCACGGACGACCTGGAGGTGCCCGCGAGCGACGCCCGGGACCTGCTCAGCGCGGCCGACGGCCGCGGCGAGCTTCGCCTGATTCAAGGTGCCGGCCACCAGCTGCGGGCAGATCCCCGGATGGTGGCCACCCTGCTCGGCTGGCTCGACCGGCACCGCTAGTTCGCGGCGTCGATGGCCTCGTCCAAGGCGCGGCGGATCGATGCCGCCGCGTGGAAGGGGTCAGGCGCATTCGTGAGGGCGCGGACCACCACGAAGTGGCCGAGCCCCGCGCGAACCAGTGAGGCCACGTTGTCGGCGTCCACGGCGCCGGTCACGAAGACTGGCTGATCGCTTCGAAGGGTGCAGTCGAGCGCGTACTGGATTCCGGTGCCCGTGCGGCCGGGCTTGGTCGGTGTGGCCACGATCGGACCGGCGCTGCGATAGGTCGTCGGCTGAGCGAGCGCACGCTCGAACTCGTCGGGGTCGTGGGTCGACAGCCCGACGATCGCGTCAGGACCGAGCAGCTCACGACACACGGCCACGCTCAGGTCCTCCTGGCCTACGTGGACGCCGTCGGCCCCCACCTCGGCCGCGAGGTAGGGCGAATCGTTCATGATGAATGGCACGCCGAAGTCCCGGCAGATCGCCGCCATCACTCGGCCCGAGACTCGGCGCTGGTCGTCGTCGAGATCTTTCTCGCGTAGTTGGACCACGTCGACGCCACCGCGCAACACTGCGGGGAGGAAGTCGGCGATGTCGTCCCGGTGACCCACGCAGAGGTAGAGGCGCCGTGAAGTGAGATCATGCACCCGCCCACTCTAAAACCGACGTGGCGCGCCGTCGGATCGGTGCTACGGGTCTCGCGGACCGCTCGCCGTCGTCCATTACCCGGCGGGTCCGCCGACTCGGGCAGAATGGACCCATGCAGATTCCCGCGAAGGCCGAGTACGCCATTCGGGCGTTACTCACCCTGGCGGCGAGCAAGACGTCCGTGAGCGCCGAACACCTGGCCGCCGAACAGCAGCTGCCCGCGAAGTTCCTGGGAGCGATCCTGTCGGACCTTCGACGCGGCGGACTGGTCACCAGCCAGCGAGGCCCCGAGGGTGGGTTCCGGCTGGCCCACGACCCCGACGAGATCATGATCGCCGACATCTTGCGCGTCGTGAGTGGCCCAATGGCCGGCGTGCGCGGGATGCGCCCCGAGACGCTGAACTACGGCGGCGACGCCGAACACCTGCGTGACGTCTGGGTCGCGGTGCGCGCGGCGTTGCGCGAGGTGCTCGAGCACGTGACCCTCGGCCAGGTCCTGCGTGGCGATCTCCCGGCCGCGGTGACCCGCTTCACCGCCGACGAGGACGCGTGGATCACGCGCCAGCTGTGATCCGAATTCACACCGACGGCGCCTGCCGGGGCAATCCCGGTCCGGGCGGCTGGGCGTGGGCGCGCGGCACCGACGGTTACGCGAGCGGCGCCGAGCCCCAGACGACCAACCAGCGCATGGAGCTGCGCGCGGTCCTCGAGGCCCTGCGGGACAATCCCGATGACGACGTCGAGATCGTGAGCGATTCGACCTACGTGGTGAAGTGCTTCAACGACCACTGGTACGTCGGCTGGCTTCGCCGTGGCTGGAAGAACTCCCAGGGCCAACCCGTGGCGAACCGTGACCTGTGGGAGCCCCTGTTCGACCTCACGCTGCGCGGTGAGCGAACCGTCACCTTCTCCTGGGTGCGGGGTCACGCGGGCGACCCGATGAACGAGTTCGTTGACGAGCTGGCCACGGCCGCGGCCGACCGTCAACAGGGTCAACGGCGCTAGCGCGCGGCCGTGACCGCGGCGGCGTCAGAAACATTAGGATTTCGTAGGTCTCAGTGACGAAATCTACGAAGGGAATCCGCCGTGACGAACGAGGTCCAGCTGTTTGACGTTGTGATCATCGGGGGTGGCCCCGGCGGCTACGCCGCTGCGCTCTACGGGGCCTCGGCCGGTCTCAACGTCGCGCTGATCGAGCGGGACAAGGTGGGTGGGACGTGCCTGCACCGTGGCTGCGTACCGGCCAAGGAGTTCCTCGAGACGGCCCACGTGCGCCGGACCATCGAGCACGCGAGCACGTTCGGCATCGGCACCGGCGCGGTGTCAGTGGACTTCTCGGTGAGCCAGGCCCGCAAGAACGAGGTCGTCGACAAGCTGCACAAGGGCCTGTCGGGCCTGCTCAAGGGTCGCAAGGTCACCATCTACGAGGGCACGGCGCGACTCGACGCGGACCAGGTCGTACGGATCCTCGACGGGGCCGACGCCGGCGTCGAGGCGAAGGGGACCAACGTCATCCTGGCCGCTGGCTCGGTCCCGCGGACGCTGCCGGGCTTTGACGTCGACGGCCAGATCGTCCTGACCTCGGACGAGTTCTTGGACCTGGACACCTTGCCCGCGAGCGCCGCAGTGATCGGCGGCGGGGCGATCGGCTGTGAGTTCGCGTCGATGCTGTCGGACATGGGCACTGCCGTGACCGTGCTCGAGGGTTTGCCGACGATCCTCGCGGGCTGCGACAGCGAAGTGGTGAGCGTCGTGGGACGCTCGTTCAAGAAGCGCGGAATCGAGGTCCGTGCCGGGGTGAACGTGACCGGACACACGCCCGCGAAGGGCAAGACGGCCGTGCACGTCGAAGGCGGTGACGACGTCGTGGTCGAGGTCGTCGTGCTCGCCGTCGGACGACGCCCGCGCAGCGAGGGTTTGCTCGGTGACGGGACCGGCGTCGAGGTCAACGAGCGCGGCTTCGTCGTCGCGAACTCCTCGATGCGCACCGCGAACCCCAACGTCTACGCTATCGGCGACATCGTCGCCAACACCCCCCAACTCGCCCACGTCGGCTTCGCCGAGGCGATCGTGGCGATCAAGACCATCCTGGGCGAGCCCGTGGTGCCCGTCGACTACGACCGTGTGCCGTGGGCGATCTACTCGAATCCCGAGGTCGCTTTCGTGGGACTGACCGAAGCCGCCGCGAAGGAGCGGGGCTACGAGGTCGTCGTGAAGAAGGACCCCTTCGGTGGCAACAGCCGCGCCCAGATCATCGGCGAGACCGAAGGCGTCGTCAAGATCATCGCCGAGAAGCGCGCCGACGGCACCGCGGGCCAGATCCTTGGTGTGCACATGGCCGGTCCATGGGTGACCGAGCAACTGGGGGCCGGCTACTACGCCGTCAACTGGGAGGCGACGGCCGAGGAGGCCGCCGCGCTCATCCAGCCGCACCCGTCGCTGTCGGAGACCTTCGGCGAGACGCTGTTGGCCCTAGCTGGGAGGGGGCTCCACGTTGGCTGACGTCACGCTGCCGTCACTGGGCGAATCGGTAACCGAGGGGATCATCACTCGGTGGTTCAAGAAGGTCGGCGACTCGGTCGCCCGCGACGAGCCGCTCTTTGAGGTCTCGACCGACAAGGTCGACTCCGAGATGCCCTCGCCCGCAGCGGGCGTGTTGACCGAGATATTGGCCGGCGAAGGTGACACCGTCGAGACGGGCTCGCGCGTCGCTGTCATCGACGAGAACGCGGTCGCCGGATCGGTGGCGCCGGCAGCGCCGAGCGCGCCGAGCGCCCCCGCGCCGAGCACCCCCGCGCCGAGCACCCCCGCACCCCTTACGAGCGAGGCGCCCACCACGACGCCGGGCGAGTCGCGAACCGCTGGGGTCGTGATGTCGCCGGTCGTGCGGCGAATCCTCGCCGATGGCGGGGTCGAGCCAGCGAAGGTACACGGGTCGGGGCCGGGCGGCGCGATCACGCGGCGAGACGCCGAGCGGGCCGTCGCCAACGGGCCCACGGACGAGGAAGTCGTGCCCCTGTCCAACGGCCTTCGCCGGATGGGCCAGCACATGACCTTGTCCGCCCAGAGCACGCCGCACGGCTTCGTCGCGATCGAGGTCGACGCGTCGATCTTCGACCAGTTGGATTCGCTCGGCCGGCGCACGCGCGACGGCGTCGAGATCTCGGACCAGATGGTGATGGGTCTCGCCGCGGTTCGCGCCCTGGGTGAATTCGAGTTCCTGAACGCCACGTTCGCGGGCGACGAGCTCGTCGTGCACCGCACCGTCAACTTGGGATTCATGCGCGAGGTACTGCGTGACGGCATGCTCGTGCCGGTCGTGCACGCGGCTGCTGGTCTGACGCTTCGCGCCCTGGCGCGCCGCGTCCACGAGCTCTTCGAACGCGTCTCGACGCGCCAGCTCACGACCGACGACCTCATGGGTGGCACCTTCACCCTGGTCGGCCCGACGGGGCCGAACTCGCTGTGGACGAGTCCGATCATCATCCAGCCCGAGGTGGCCGTGCTCTCGATGGGGGCAGTGCGCCGGGTTCCCGTGGTTCTCGAGGACGGCGTGAGCGTCGGTGTGGGGCGTCGCGTGGTCATCGGACTCTCCTTCGACCACCGCGTCTGCGAACCCTTCACCGCGACGGCCTACCTCGAGCGGGTGGCCGAGTTGCTCGCGGGACTCGATCTGGAGAGCGAGCACTAGATGCTGCGTCGACGCCACGTCGGGCGGGTCAGCTTCCGCGAGGCGAACGACCTGCAGCGCGCGTGGATGGAGGCGGCCGACGACTACGTGCTCGTCATGGAGCACCCGCCCACCTACACGCTGGGCATCCGCGCGGTTCCCGAGCACTTCCTCGTCCCGGTGTCGAGCCTCGACGCCGACGTCGTCGAGGCCGACCGCGGCGGGGACGTCACGTACCACGGTCCCGGCCAGGTCGTGGCGTGGGCCATCGTGACCGTGGACGACGGTCCGGCGGCGGGACGCGAGCACGTGGGTCGTCTCGAGGACGCCGTCATCGCCACGGTCCGCCACTTCGATCCCGAGAGCCGACTCGGCCGGGTCGGGCGACTCGAGGGCTACCCCGGCGTCTGGGCCCGGCTCGACGAGCGACCGGTCAAGATCGCGGCCGTGGGCGTACGCACCGAGCGCAACCGCGCTGGCTATCGGCGCACGCTGCACGGTGTCGCACTCAACGTCGACGTCGATCTGCGGGCCTTTGATGCGATCGTGCCGTGCGGGATCCCCGACAAGCCCGTCGGCTCGATGCGCTCCCTCGGTCTGGACGCGTCCTTCAGCGAGGTCGAGGAGTTCCTCGGTTCGACCCTCGACACGGTGCTCGGCGGCGCGGGCTCGATCGCGGCGGTCGACCGCAGCGGGGCGACGACCACGTCGGAGCGGCCACTGCTGCGCCGCCTGCGCAAAGCAGGGGTCGACCCTGACGCCGGCGTCGAACTGCGCTCGCGCAAACCGTCGTGGCTGCGCATCGAGGCGCACATGGGCCCGGAGTACCAGTCGCTGCGCAAGCTGACCGACGGACTTCGCCTCGTCACGGTCTGTGAGGAGGCCGGCTGCCCGAACATCTACGAGTGTTGGGCGTCGGGGACGGCCACCTTTATGGTCAACGGCGAGCGGTGCACGCGCGCCTGCGGGTTCTGCCTGATCGACACGCGCAAGCCCCTGCCCCTGGACCCGACCGAGCCCGATCGGGTCGCCGAGGCGGTGGTGCGACTCGGGCTGAGTCACGCGGTCATCACGTGCGTCGCCCGCGACGACCTCGCCGACGGCGGCGCCGGCGCAATCGCGGCCACGGTCACGGCAATCCGCGAGCGCTCGCCCCAGACGACGGTCGAGGTGCTGATCAGCGACCTGAAGGGCGACGTCGAGAGCCTCCAGCTCATCCTCGACGTTCGACCCGACGTGGTCAACCACAACATCGAGACGGTGGCGCGCCTGCAGCGCGCCGTGCGCCCGAGCGCGGGCTACCTGCGGTCGCTGACGGTACTCGCGCGCGCCGGCGCGCAGGGCCTGACCACTAAGTCGGGAATCATGGTCGGTCTCGGGGAGACCGCCGACGAGGTCGAAGAGACCCTCGCGGACCTGGCCGCGGTCGGCGTGTCGATCGCGACGATCGGCCAGTACGTGCGCCCAACGGCCGAGCACGTGCCGGTCGCACGGTGGTGGGAGCCCGCCGAGTTCGAGGACCTCGCCGAGCGTGGCCGTCGCGTGGGACTGGGCCACGTGCAGTCGTCACCGCTGACGCGCTCGAGCTATCACGCGGGCGAGGCGTTGCGCGAGGCCACGCCGCTGCCGTTGCCCGCGCGTCGTTAGGCCCGTCAACGTTCGCCCGTCCGCGAGGGCGCTAGTACTGACTGGTGTTGGCGACTGACGGCGTGGCGTTGCCCGCGGGACCGGCGCCAAAGGACGCAAAGATGTTCATCGTCGCCCGGCGGATCACGTTGGTCACCCCGGGGATGGCGGCCGGCACCCAGAAGTTGCCGAGTTTGGGTGCGTTCGAGAGGTCAAAGACCCAGTGGCCGGTGCCGCTGGCAAAGACCCCGCCCTGCCCGGGCTCGGCGACGTAGGTGACGTCGCTCGTCCCGCCGCCCACGGCGGAGTGGGCGAGGATCTGCACGTTCGGTGGGTTCGTGACGGCGGGGTTGTAGTGATTGAACTCGCCGCCGAGGGCGCCGGCAAGCACCGACCCGTCTCGGACTCCGCAGCCGCGCCAGAGCCACGACGTGGCGTCGACGACGCTCATTGACCCGGTGCCGTCCACGCCACCGTAGATTGAGCCGGTGAAAGTGCTCTCGGGTGTGTCCGACGGGTACTGGCTCCAGTTGACCGTGGCCAGTGAGGGGTTGGTCGCGGTGATGGGGTCGGCCGTTGAGCGGTAGTTGATCATCAGCCGATCAGGGCCGTTCACGCCCGGTTCGAAGCGGATCTTGCGGTAGCAGAAGTTCGCTCCGAAGAACGCCACGTTGACCCCGTGGGTGACCGCGTTGACGACGTTCGCTCGCATGGCGGGGGAGTAGTACTCGTCGTGACCGAGCGACAGCAGCGCGCGGTGACGGGTCAGGGTCGTGCCGCGCTCGTGGAGGTCGATGTCGGTCCAGTAGGTGAGGTCGAGTCCCATCTGCTCGGCCAGGAACAGCAGCGGGAACTCGTTGCCGACGAAGTCCGCCGCGCCGTTGGCGAAGGCCCGGTCGTAGGGTCGATTGAAGGACACCCGCACGGCGCGGTTCGCGTCACTGATGGTGATGCTGCCCACCGGCGTCGCCTGGCGATAGAGACTGAACCCGCCCCAGGTGTTGTAGGCCTGCCACGTGGTGACCGAGCTCATGTAGACGAAGGCCGCCGTCGAGGAGTCGTCGCGCACGAGGAACGGGATGAATCGGAACTGGTGCTCGGCGTTCTCGAGGCGCACGAGGTACTGGCCCGGGAGGTAGCGCGCGTCGGTGATGACCCGGAACGACGCCGGCCACTGACAGTCCACGGTCCCGTACTGGTCGGGCGGGGGCATCGGCCGGGCGGCGCCGGTGAGGCCGACGCGCGACTCGATGAGCCGCGCGCCGAGTCCCTGGTAGTAGCCCATCCGGTAGACCTTGATCGAATAGGTCGGCGAGGTGGTGCTCACGAAGAAGGTGATGGGCTGGCCGAGGTCGACGCTCGTCGCGCTGGCGTAGCCCTCCAGGTCGCCGGCGGGCGCCGCGACGCCGCGCAGCCACGTGCCATCGCCGGGCCGAACGTTCTCGCGACGCACCCACTGGGCGGTGGCGGTGCTCGACGCGGCGCTGACGGAAGCGTCGAGTGAGGTTGCGGTCGCGATCGTGCCAGCGAGCACACCGATGCCGCGCAGGACGTCACGCCGGGAGGGACCGTGCGTCACCCCAAAAGTCTAGGTCGGACGCCTCGCGCATCCCCGTCGCCCGGTCAGGCGATGAAGTACTTGGCCGAGGGGTGATGGCAGATGATCGCGTCAGTCGTCTGCTCGGGGTGCAGCTGGTATCCCTCGGACACCTCAACGCCGATGCGCTCGGCGCCGAGCAGCCGGGCGACCTTCGCATTCTCGGTGAGGTCCGGGCACGCCGGGTAGCCCCACGAGTAGCGCCCGCCGCGGTACTGCTGGCGGAACAGGCCCGCCAGGCTGGGTCCGTCCTCGTTGGCAAAGCCCAGTTCCTCGCGGATGCGCCGGTGCCAGAGTTCGGCGAGTGCCTCGGCCATTTCCACGCCGAGGCCGTGCAAGAGCAGGTACTCGGTGTAGCGGTTCTCGCTGAACAGCTCTTGGGTGCGCGCCGAGACCCGCGGACCCATGGTGACCAGCATGAAGCTCGCGTAGTCGCGGTCGGGGCTGTCCACCGGGCGAAAGAAGTCGGCGATGCACAGATAGGGGTCGTGGTCTTGGCGTGGGAAGGCGAAACGCGTCGCCTCGGTGGTTCGGGTGTCGTCGGTGAAGATCACCAGGTCGTTGCCGTCGGCGGCGGCCGCGAAATGTCCCCAGACCACTTGGGGGACGAGCAGGTCGTCGCGCTTGACGATCGCCAGCTGCTCGCGCAGGGTCGCGCGGACCCGCTCCTTGAAGGCGGGGTCCCCCTCGTCGTTCTCGGGGCGAAAGCCCCACTGGTTGCGAAACAGCGCGGTGAGGTTGAGGTACTCGCTGATCTCGTCGATGGCGATCCCCTTGGCGACGCGCGAACCGAGGAACGGCGGGACGAAGAGCGGGTTGTCGAGTGCGACTGCCGGGCTGCGCACGGGCAGGTCCGTCGGGGCAGTCGCCGCGTCGGTGGGCAGGCGACGGTTGACCTTGCGCGTGGACAACTCGCGCCCGAAGTCGGCGTCGTCCTCGTTGTTCTTGCGGATCTCACCGAGCCGGTCGAGCACGCGCAGGCCCTCGAAGGCGTCCTTGCCGTAGAAGACGCGGCCCTGGTAGACCCCGCGCAGGTCGCGCTCGACGTAGGTGCGCGTCAGCGCGGCGCCGCCGAGCAAGACCGGCACGTCCGCCATCCCGCGCTCGTTCATCAGCTCGAGGTTCTCGCGCATGATGAGTGTCGACTTGACGAGCAGCCCGCTCATGCCGAGCGCATCGGCGTGGTGCTCGTCGACCGCCTGGAGCATCTCGTTGATGCCGACCTTGATGCCCAAATTGATCACCTCGTAGCCATTGTTGGTCAAGATGATGTCGACGAGGTTCTTGCCGATGTCGTGGACGTCGCCCTTCACCGTGGCGAGCACGACGCGGCCGCGGCCACCCTGGTCGCTCTTTTCCATGTGGGGCTCGAGGTGCGACACGGCCGCCTTCATGGTCTCGGCACTCTGCAGGACGAAGGGCAACTGCATCTCGCCGGTGGCGAAGAGCTCGCCGACTTCGCGCATGCCGTCGAGCAGTATCTCGTTGACGATCGCGAGGGGCGACTGACCTTCGGCGAGCGCCTGATCGAGGTCGGCTTCGAGTCCGGTGCGTGCCCCGTCGACGATGCGTCGGCGGAGCCGTTCGTCCAGGTCGAGGTCGTCGAGCGGGCTCTTGGCGACCTCGGTCGCCTTCGAGCCGTCAAAGACCGCGAGCAGCGCGGTCAGTGGGTCATAGTCATCTCGGCGCCGGTCGTAGATGAGGTCGAGGCAGATCTGGCGCGCTGCGTCGTCGATCCGTGCGAGCGGCAGGATCTTGGAGGCGTGCACGATCGCGGCGTCGAGGCCGGCCTGGGCGCACTCGTGGAGGAACACGCTGTTGAGCACCTGGCGGGCGGCGGGATTGAGCCCGAACGAGATGTTCGAGAGGCCCAGGATCGTTCGCACGCCCGGCAACTCGTTCTTGATTCGCCGGATCGCCTCGATGGTCTCGATGCCGTCACGGCGCGACTTGGCCATGCCGGTGGACAACGGCAGGGCGAGGGGATCGATGAAGATGTCGTTCGCGTCGAGCCCGTAGCGCGTCACCGCCAGATCGGTGATGGCTCGGGCGGCGCGCACCTTCCACTCGGCGGTGCGCGCTTGGCCCTCTTGATCGATGCAGGTCGCCACGACGGCCGCGCCGAACTCGGCGGCGAGGCTGAGAAAGCCGTCCAGTCGCGTGCCGGGCCCGTCGCCCTCCTCGAGGTTGACCGAATTCAAGATCGCCTTGCCGCCCAGCCAGGTCAGGGCTTCGCGCGCCACCGCCGTCTCGGTCGTGTCGACCATGATGGGCACCGACGACTGGGTGGCGAACCGGCTCATCACCTCGGACATGTCGGTCACGCCATCGGCGCCGGTGTAATCGACGCAGACGTCCAGCACGTGGGCGCCTTCGCGGATCTGATCGCGCCCGATCGTCACGCACGTCTCCCAATCGCCCGCGAGCATCGCGTCGCGGAACTTCTTGGAGCCGTTGGCGTTCGTGCGC
>JAJZSX010000054.1 GCA_021849435.1 Actinomycetes bacterium
AGTCCGGCTCCATGGACCTCGACCGAGAGTCGCTGGCGGCGCTGGCGCGACGTGCTCCCGACTCGCTCGTCGTCGGCTACAGCCATCGCCCCGATGACACCGGCTCGACTCCCAACGCCTGGGTCCTCGCGGACCGCGGCGGCGTGGTCGACCAGGTGCCGAGCGGCAACGTCGGCAATGGCGTCGACGGTCCAATTCTTCGCTGGGCGGTAGCGCAGCGCCGTGCCGGCGAGCCCATCGTCTGGGTCAGCGACGGACAGGTCACCGACTCAGCGGACCACCCCGACGCCGAACTGGCGCGCGTATGCGCACGCCTCGTGTTGAAGCATCGCATCGTGATGGTGCGGTCGCTCGACGAGGTGGCTGAGGCCCTCTTGATCCGGCGACGACGACGGCCGTGGAGTGACTTCGGCCGTGTTGGCCGTGCCACCAGGGAAGATGCAGGCGAGCGTCCGTTCGTGACGACGCGCTAATCGGGGTCTTGTAAAACGAACACCTGTTCGCTACGATACGAACAGGTGTTCGTCTACAAGGAGGCCGCGATGTCCGCAGTTGCGCTCACGGAATACGAAATTCGTCCCCCAGCCAGACCCCACCTGCATCTCGTCGAACAGTCCAGCGTTCCGTGGCGCTTCGGGGTGCACCTCGCGAGTCGCCGGCTCGCGCGGGCCCGTCGGCGTCGCCAGCGCCAGCGCGCGCTGCTTGGGCTCGCCGTGGCCCTTGGCCTGGTGGTGCTCGCGTGGCCGGGTCACGCCTTCGGAGGCACGACGGGCAGCGGGTTGCCCACCGATCTCGCCACGGGCGCGACCCTCGCGTCGGGCATGGTCTACGTCGTCCAGCCAGGTGACAGCGTCGCGTCGATTGCGCGCCTCGTCAACCCCGTGGACCCGGCGTACGCTCGTCGCAGGCTCATCGCGGAATTGCGATCGAGTGTGGTGATCCCCGGTGAGCACGTGCTTATACCATAATTTCTCGAAAATTGCGTGTATCGTGACGGGGATGCGATGCCCCTTCTGCTCGGCTGATGACGACCGCGTCGTCGATTCGCGCCTGGCCGAAGATGGCGTGGCGATTCGCCGCCGACGCGAATGCGCGGCCTGCGGACAGCGATATACGACCTTCGAGCGAATCGAGGAGGTGGGGCTCGTCGTGGTCAAGCGCTCGGGCGAGCGCGAACCGTTCGATCAGTCCAAGATCCTCATGGGGATCCGGGCGGCGTGCAAGAACCGGCCGGTCGACGAAAGTGTCATGATGCGTATCGCGTCCAGCGTTGAGGAGTCCATGCGCCTGTTGAACCGGGACGTGTCGAGTGAAGAGATCGGACGCGCAACCCTCGACGCGCTGCGTCCGGTCGACGACGTCGCGTACGTTCGATTCGCGTCGGTCTACAAGGGCTTCGAGGGCACCGAGGACTTCGCGCGCGAGATCGGCATGCTCGTCAAGGCGACCGCGCCAAAACTGCGGAGCTGACGGTGCGCAACCTGCGCCTCCAACCCCAGCGCGCACTGGCGGTCTACGCGCACCCCGACGACGCCGACGTCGCCGCCGGTGGGGTACTCGCCCAGTGGGCGAGCGAGGGCTGTGACGTGCACATGGTGGTGGTGTGCGACGGCTCGAAGGGTTCGCATACAGGTCAGACCGACGCCAAGTCGCTGCGGGGCGTTCGTCGCTCGGAGTTCGAGAAGGCGGCTGCCTTGCTCGGGGTGGTGTCGGTCGTCGGCCTCGACCACCCCGACGGTGACGTCGTCAATGACGTCGTGCTGCGCGGCGAGCTCGTGTCGCTCATTCGATCGCTTCGTCCCGACGTCGTTATCGGCCATGACCCGACCGCCACCTTCTTTGGCGGGGTCTACGTGAATCACCACGACCACCGCGAGACCGGCTGGGCCCTGCTGGACGCCGTCGCACCCGCCGCCGCGATGCCGCTCTACTTTCCCGAGTACGGCGCGGCCCACCAGGTTCGACACCTCCTGTTGAGCGGCACCCACCAGCCGGACGTCGTCGTCGACGTCTCGCGCACCATCGACCGCAAGGCCGCGGCGGTGCTGGCGCACGCCTCCCAGCTCGGCGGCGACACCGACGGGATTCGCGAAGTCGTCTACGGCCGGGCCGAACAGGCGGGACGTCCAGTCGGTGTCGCCTACGGTGAAGCGTTCCGCAGTGTCCAGCTCACCAACTGACCGGCCAACCGCCGACGACGCGCCCATCTTGCACGTCGACCTCGACGCCTTCTTCGCCTCGGTCGAGATTCTTGACGACCCCACGCTCGCGGGTCGACCGATCGCGGTCGGTGGCGCGGGTGAGCGAGGGGTGATCGCGAGCGCCAGTTACGAGGCGCGTCGATTCGGCGTGCGCAGTGGCATGCCGAGCGTGCTGGCGCGACGACGCTGTCCGGCGATGGTGATCCTGCCGGGCCGATTCGATCGCTACGAGGAGTACTCGCGACGCTTTCGCGACATCGTGACCGACCTCACCCCGATGGTCGAGGCAATCGGACTCGACGAACTCTTCGCCGACCTGCGAGGGCTTCGACGCTTGGGCACCGACCCGGTGGCGGCCGGCTGGGCGCTGCGCGGGCGAATCGAGAACGAGCTGCACCTCGACTGCGGCGTGGGGCTCGCTCGCAACAAGCTCTTCGCGAAATTGGCCTCCAAGCGCTCCAAGCCGAGCGTCGTCAACGGCCGCATCACGCCGGGGGCGGGTGTCGTCTGGGTCGATCCGGCGACCGAACGGCGGTGGCTCGCCGAACTGCCGGTGGAGGCCCTGTGGGGCGTGGGACCGGCCACCGCGGCCAAGCTGCACCGGCTCGGCCTGCGCTGGGTGCGCGACCTGGGCGCGGTGGACGAGTCGACGCTCGCGACGCACGTCGGACCATCGATGGCGGCGACGCTCGTCGCCTACGCCCACGGCGACGACCGGCGCGAGGTCGTGGTCGATCGTGGTGCGAAGTCCCTCGGTCACGACGAGACCTTCGCGAAGTCCCTGCGCACCCTCAACGAGGTTCAGACCGCGGCGCGCGGCCACGCGGCGGTCGTGGCGCGCGCGCTGCGCGCGCACCACCAGCTCGCGCGCACGATCACCCTGGTCGTGCGCTTTGACGACCTGCGCACCGTCTCGCGGTCCCAGACCCTCTCCTTTGGCGTGGACGACGACGGGGCCATCGCGATGATCGGCGCGGCCCTGGCCGAGACTGTCGAGCTGACCCAGAGCGTGCGACTGGTCGGACTCTACGCGTCGTCATTCCTGGAGCGAGGCGCCCACGAGATCCAGCTCACGTTGCCGATGACGATCGATGCGCCCAGCGCACGCGAAGGGATCGAGGCGGCGACGCGCGCGCGACAGGTCGGCTACGAGGCGCTGCGCGACGCCATCGACGAAGTGCGCCAACGCTTCGGACGCTCGGCCGTTGGCACCGTCGCCGAGCTCGATGAGCACGGCCTGCAGGTGGCGAGCCAACGGGGCCGCAACGCCTTTGGTCCCGATGCCGGGCCGCCGGCGACCTAGCCAGAGGGACCGACGACCCATCGTGGCCGCGACACGGTAGGTTGCCCCTGGGCAGCGTCGCTGGTCGGGACGAAGGGCGGACCATGAAAACGGGCGTAGTAGTAGCGCTGGCGGTCATCGCCGTGTTGATCCTCGGATCGCTCATCGCATCGGCGATCGCGATCGTGATGAAGGTCGTGGTGATCGCGATCATCGTCGGGTTCCTGTGGCTATTGAGCCGGAGGGGTCGCGCGAACCGGTAGCATTGACGTTTCTGGCGGCGTGGCCGAGTGGTTAGGCAGGGGCCTGCAAAGCCCCGTACTCCGGTTCGAATCCGGACGCCGCCTCCAGGATCGGGTCAGTGCTGCTTCGGTAGCTGCCACGGTATTCCAATGCGGACCAGGAGAGAAGGTTCGCACCCAAGCTACGGGTTGTCGCTAGGCGGTTCTTCCTGATGCGTTCAGCGACGTGAATACTTCTACTGAGTGGCACACGAGTTCGGAGCCCTGTAAGCCCCGTACTCGTGGGCGACGAGCCAAGTGATCAACGGGCTCTTGAATTAGTAGCCGTCGGTCCTGCCACGGTATTCGACGCGAATCCTGACGGACCAGGCGAGAAGATGGCTCGTGGCATTGACGACCGAGAGGGCGAAACCCCTTCGCCGACGGAACGCCGACTGGGGCGGGCGTTCCAGAGCTCGGCGACCGGTCACCACCGTGGACAAACGCTTGCTGAGCTGCCGGTGGCTTCGTCAAGTCGCTTCGCCACGAGATGACTCCGCGAGAAGCTCAGCACTGAGCCGTCGCGAAGTTCAGAGGAGCGCTTGTTGCTCGCTGAAGCGGCCGCAGATGTCTTCCCAAGTGGGGAGAGGGCCAGCACCGAAGTACAGCTCGGGCATGGTCGTCTCGTAGGCGTCTCGGAGCTGGGTTGAGATATCGCTGGCCGGGTCGAACGCCGGACAGGTGGCGAAACCTCCGTGCGGGCGGATCTCGACGCCGTCGGCCGCGAAGAAGGCTTGGTTGATCTCGGCGATGCTGCCCATCACCTGTTCGGTCTGGTCTCGGTCGGCGAGCAGGTCGAGCACCTGTTGGTCCCCCAAGAGCTCGTAGACGTCGTAGAAGTGACGTCCGCTGCGCCGGTCGATCGACCCTGCCGTGCCAGCGGCGAACTGCTGGGCCAGGGAGTGGATGAGGACGAGTTTTTCGAGCAGGGTACGACCAGGGTGGAGGACGGCCACCTCGAACGGCGTGAGGTCCTCGAACTCGCCGAGTGCGGTTCCGGCGGCTTCGAGCACATCGCCGAGGAGGGATGAGATCGGCACGCGAGCGTGGGGATGCGGCCCGCCCCGGACACCCATCTCAAGGAGCACGCTGGCGCGGATGAGCGCGGTCGGTTCCCGAGTGGCTGGGTAGGCGATCTCGAAGGAGCGGTGCCGGCCGGTCTCGCTCCCTCCGACGCCAGTCGCCGAGCCGCCGACACCGGTGGCGGCGGCCTCGGCCATGGCCTTCATGAGTTTGTCGGTCGCTCCTCGTCCCCGATCTCCGGGCAGGACGAGGACGTCGATATCTTCGGAGAAACGCTCTATTAGCCGGTATCCCTTGGAGAGACTGGTGCCGCCTTTGAAGATGAAGTCGCCGCCGAACTCGCGGCCGAGGACGCGGAGCACCTGGCTGACCCAGTAGTCCTTCTCCACGGCGGTGGGGCTGATCCCGAGGCGCTCGGCGGCCGCGTCGAGTGTCGGTCCGAACTCGCCCTGGTCGGCGAAGCGAGCCACCACCTCAGCCGGCGAGAGCCAGATCGCGGAGGACCGACTCGCTGCGCGCCGGGCGAACGATGTCGGTCATCTCGGGTCGGCCGAGCGCGACGAGGAGGCGGCGCAGCCGCTCGCGGACCCGGGGCGGCTCGGTCTCCGCCGCCCGCGCCACCCGGTCCAAGCGGACGGTGCCATCGCTGGTGAGACGCTCGATTCGCTCCACGGCATCCGCGGCGGGGACCTCGACGAGGCCGTCCCAGTCCCGTAGTACTTCGAACAGCGCGACCTCGGCCGGGCGGAGGCGCTCGTCACGACGTTTGGTGCTGGCGGCCCGGCTGACGTAGTGGACCGAGCCGGGGTTGCGGGGTGATCGGCCCGGAACGGCGACCGCCTCCCGGCGGGCCACCTGGGTCGACAGGCCGAGCGCCAGGGCGGCACTTCGTCCGGCCGGACCCGAGCCGGTCCCGCCGACGACGGCGTCGGCGAGGCGGCCCGGCGGCGGGGGAGCCATGCCTAGTCGGGTAGGGGTGCCGCGCCAGTACAGGCCTCGGCGGACCCGGCGCACATCTCCGGAGCGGACCATCCGCGACAGGGCTTGGGCGACCGCGTCGGGCGAGCCGTCGAAGTCCTCAGGACGCCAGAAACGGTCCCGCGAGCCGAGGACGCGCGTGCGGACCTCGGTTGCCACGCTGGTCGTGCTCATGGGCGACATCATACCACTAATGTCGGCAAAGCGATACGCGAAGTTGACATCGAACTAGTAGTGACTGGTGGAGGGCGATATTCCGACGTGGTTCATCCGCGGACTGACTCCAATGATGTCTCTGGCTAACTTGAGGACGGCCTCAAATTGGCTGTAGTGTCGCTTGGTGGCCCCAACTACGGACTCTCGGCCGCTTCGTAGCGACGCTCGCCACAACCGCGAGCGGCTGGTCGAGGCCGCGAACGCGCTCTTTGCCGAGGCGGGTCTCGATGTTCCGTTGGAGACGATTGCCCGGAAGGCGGGTGTCAGCATCGGCACGCTATATAACCGATTTCCATCTCGCGAGCAGCTCTTGGAGGCGGTCTTCGTTGATCGTATGGAAAGGGTGGTTGCCCTCGTCGAGACTGCGCTGGCTGACGAGGATTCGTGGCAAGGACTGGTCGGCTACCTGACGAGCGTGTGTGAACTGCAATCCGGCGATCGAGGGTTCAACGACTTGGCGGCCCGCGGGTTCGCCGGGCCTCCCGCTGTTGATGGGCTCCACCGAGTGGCGCGGAGGCGTATGGCGGAACTCCTCGACCGGGCCAAGGAAGTTGGGATGCTTCGCCGGGATTTCGTCGTCGAAGATCTCACGTTTGTTGTCTGGGGGATCTCGAGGACAATCGAGCTCACGGCTCATACTGCTCCCGACGCTTGGCGGCGACACCTGGCCTTGTTACTCGACGGATTCCGTGCCGATGCGGCTCACCCCCTTCTTGTGGAACCGATGCCGCCTTTCCCGACCGCGACGATGTCGGACCTTGCAACCAGCACCGAGATTGGAGAGTGAGTTGGCAACCAGCAGAAGAAGCAACCTGGGAAAGGTCGTTGTGCACCGGACGATGTCGCTCGACGGGTTCATCGCAGGCGTTGACGATGCGATGGATTGGATCTTCGACTACGTGGTTGCCGACGGGGTTCCCGAGATGATCGCTGCTACTGGAGCGATTCTCGCCGGTCGGCGAACCTATGAAGTAGGAAGGCGTGATGCTGGCAAGGAGACCGGCGAGGCGTATGGCGGCGCCTGGTCGGGCCCGCAATACGTCCTGACGCACGATCCACCCGAGAACGCGCCGAACGCCGACGTTGTGTTCCTGACCGGCGACATTCGCGAAGCCGTTGACGTTGCCCTCCGGGCCGCTGGCGGCAAGAACCTCGAGATCTTCGGGGGCGAGGTCGCCAGCCAATGCCTGAGACTCGGTCTGGTCGATGAACTACTCGTCCACATCGTTCCCGTTCTGCTGGGCGATGGCATCCGCTTGTTCACCTCGACAGGTGGAACCCACATCGATCTGGAGACGCGCGGGACCGCGCAGTCGGGATCGGTCACCACCATTCGTTGTCGCGTCGCAAGTCTCATTGTGAGCTAGCCCACGTTTCGTTTTCATCGTCCCTGTTGAGTTCGGGCGGTTTGGTGGGCCGGCGACAACTCGAGCACGACCGGTGAGGCGTCCTTGGATGTAAGCCTGCCACGGTACTTGCCATGGTTATTCACCAGTCCTGTGCGAGGACGGAGGCTAAGTGAAGTCACGCAAGTGGGACGATCACTAGTGTTTCACTGACTCCTGGCACAGTGAGGCACACCTTGGCACAGGTTGCCGGGGCCTGCAAAGCCCCGTACTCCGGTTCGAATCCGGACGCCGCCTCCAGGATGGACGAAATGCTGCCCCGGTACTTGCCACGGTAGTTTCCCGGGGGCAGTTTCCGGTAAAACAGGCCCCTTCCGAGGCGCAGGATCGAAGGTCAGTTCCGGGGTGTTCATTCTGATCTGGGCGGTGTTCAGTTTTCGACCGTCAGCGACAGCCACGCAAGCTACAAGCCGATCGCTGCGAGCCTCCTCCGCACAATCGAGCCGGACAGTCTGGAAGAGCGGCGCGAGCGTTGACGGGATCCAAAGCTTTCGCACCGCAGAGGTAGGGCGCACCGCAACCGCTGGGCGAAAGCCATCAAGGGAAACTGCTGACCGCCGACACGGCGGCTGAACAGAGACGGGCAGCAGGGTTTCGGAGTCGAGGGTCGGCGAACTGTTGACGTCCGGACAGCCGACAAACGATGACGATGCGAAGGTCGTAGTGGACTGCGTCGCGAGCCGTCATCGGACGCGAAGCGAGGAGAGGTTGCGGGTGATGCGCAGGACACCGATGGCGCCCGCCGCGCTGGCGGCCAGCATCACGGCGGCGGTTGCTCCCAGGAGCGGATTGACCGGAGCGCCTCCGGGGTTCGAGTTCAAAAAAGATGGTGCGTCAGCGGCAATCGCAGCCCACCATGTGGAGGTAGCGGCGAGGATCACCGCCATCGTGGCAGTGACGATCACAGCCAGAGCCGCCTCGGCGAGAAGCACGGACCGGGAAAAATTGACCTGGCGGGCTGCGATCACGGCCACCAGGGTCCACAGGCCGAGGGTCAGTGCCATCAGGGCCGCCCAGGCAATGAAAACGGCGCCGTACGAGCCGCTGCCGACGTTTCGCTGCTGACTGTTGAGATGGTGAGCCCACAGTAGGAGAGGAACGGTTGCGCCCACCGTGACGGCGGTGACCGTCAGCGCCCGCATGACGTGGCCGCGCACGGCAGGCCAGCCGCCGGATCGAAGGAATCGGACGAAGGCGGGCAACGCCACAGCCGTTCCGAGGAGAACCGCGAAGCCGCTCACCGCGGCGAGCACCTGTACCAGACCGTAGGCCAGGTCAGCGACGGCGTGGGATGCGGGGGGCAGGTGGCTGTCGATGCCGCCGGGCAGGGCGTTGTCGAAGTGTTCGGAGAACTTGGCGAAGCTGGAGCCGGCGAGCACAAACCCGGCCCAGCCGACCAGCACCAGCAGCGCGCCGGCTCGTACCCGGTCGCTCGGCGGCGCACTGTCACCGGTCAGGCCGGACTGGCGGGCTCGCTCGCGCAGACCCCCGACCAAGAGGGACATGCGTGCTCGCGCCGGCGGCCGGCCCGATCCGTAGCTGTCCTGCATAAATAGCACGAGTTCTTCGCCGTAGTGGTCCCGCCAGGGCTTCGGATACCACCGCAGCCAGGGGTTGAGCTGGCGGTTGGGGCTCATGCGCCGAGACCGTGGCCGAGCGTGACATTGAGAGCCAAACGGGAGGCGCCGACCCGGGCCAGCTGTTGCATTTCGCTGATCGCCTCGGCCAGGACTGCCTTGCCTGCGGCTGTGATCCGATAGGGACGGCGGCGGTCGCTGCTGGGCAGAGCCTCGATGAGCCCTCGCTCTTCCAGCCTGGTGATCGCCCCATACAACGCCCCAGGGCCGAGCGACGCTCCGGCGAAGCTCTCGATGTCCTTGGCCAGAGCATGCCCGTGCTTGGGGCCTTCGGCCAGGCTGGTCAGAATGAGCAGTGGCGGATCATTGGCCTTACGGGGCCTAGAGGACCCTTCGCGGCGACTCATAAGTGCAAGATACTACGTCTTGCGTAGCTACGCAACACGTAGATATCGTCGCCGCGATACTGGCAGCCTTCCACCCGCCTCTATCCTTTGGCCCTGCGACTTGCGACGACCTGAGGCTCATGGCGGGATGCGGCAGCCAGCGGGCGAGACGAATGGTCCTGGGTGGGCCTATCGACGGGTCGGCGCTCAGCCTCTCGGATACCGTCTATCTGGAGAGTGTCCCATATCAGGCGACCATAACGTCCCGCGTCCGCTCAGCGCGGGTGTCCTCCAACGCCGGATTGGGGTGCGTTATCGCTGTCGAGGTGTGGCTACTCAGCGCGATCAGGCCGATCGATCGAGCTGCTGATCCGGGCCGCCCCAGGTTAATCCGAGCCCGCTCCTTTCCGAGCCTGCGCAAGCGTGGAGGAACTCGCCTCCCCATAATCCCCTTCGGTGTATGGCTTGTAGCCTCAGTTGGGTGGAGGAGACAGGACGGTCCGTCGACCCGATGAGTGAGCGCGCCTGTAGTCGAGACGCGCGAGCGCTGATCGCGGCATATCACGAGGAGCAACTGCAGTTGCTCCTGGAGCGGGTGAGGGAAGGTTTCGACAGGATGGCTGCCGGAGAGATCGACGTGTTCGATCTCGACCAGCTCATCTACCATTACAAGCGCTCGGCGGCGGAGTTGTGGAAGTTCTGCGGGTCCTCGGGCGGGGCGTGGTTGCGAGCGGCGCAGACGTTGGCCCTCTTGCGCGAGGAGGGCGATGAGCCGGACTGGTGGGAAGCAGGATCTCCCCGGGGGCGGCGTGGCCGAGAAGACTGACAGCGGCGCGTACCGATGGGCGTTCAAGCCGCGGTTTCGCCGGCATGCTTTCGGTTGGAGATCCCAGCCTCCGATCCAGCGCATCAAGGAGGCGATGAGCGAAATCAAAATGGTGGCCCGCCGCGACCCGGTGCTGGCGGGCGAAGGCGCTGTGGTGCTGTTGGAGCGGTTATCGCCAGCGCTGGAGCACGTAGACGGTTCCTCTGGGGCCATTGGCACGGCGGTGAACAACGCGATCTCCATTCTCGTGCCGCTGATCGCCACGGCACCCGCAGACGCCAAGACTCGCGAACGTTGGCTGGAGCGGCTTTTTGCGGCTCACGAGGCCGACCGCATTCCCTACATCGAGACGCTGACCGACTATTGGGGGGAGTTGTGCGGGTCCCCCGAGGTGGCCTCGGCCTGGGCCGACGACCTGATCGGGATCACACGGATGGCCCGCAGCTCCGACCCGAACCTTCGAGATCATTTCCATGGGACGGCCGCGTGCCTGAGTGCCCTCTACCGCGCCGAGCGCTACCAGGAGATCCTCGACATCCTGGCATCGGAGAGGATGTGGCA
>JAJZSX010000055.1 GCA_021849435.1 Actinomycetes bacterium
GAGCTTCCCTGGCACAACGCTCTCTATATACGCCTCAAAGCTCTCCATCGGCGCGTCCCAATCCGTTGCGACGGTAAAGATACCGTGCCGTGCGCCAACTTCGCGGACATCCGCGAACATGAGCTTTCCCGAATCTTCGATCGTGCTGCGTAGTTCCTCTATCGTGACACCCGCATCAATCACTTGCTTAAAGACCTGTGACTTTCTGTCGCCAAATTGGAGAATGCCGCCATCGCATACGATGACCCACGGCACGCCGAGACCATGTAAAAACCTCACAAATGTTCTGTAGCCCAGATCACCGTCGACGGAGAAAAATTCAACGTTGAGCGCATCGGGCGTTCCATATCGGTTCGCGGACGCACTCTTGCCAAACCATTGGGGAAGCGCTCCCAGCTCAGTGCCGCCCTCTACAAGGATCACTCCGCGTGCAAATAACAGGGAACGTGCATCGGCGGACTCACCCAGTACCTTGCGCAGACGCGATTCGTCACTCGTACTGCTCGTCTTAAGACGACTTGCACGTGTCACTCCATCTCTGAGATCGAACCGAATCGTACTTGTCACATCAGTGGTCTCGTCGAAGGACACCATGTATGGCGAATGCGTCGTCACGATGAACTGGCCGGACGTATCACGTAATTCACCGAATAGTCGGCGTTGCAGTGTTGGATGCAAATTACGCGCCGGCTCATCGAGTATCGCGACTCGTCCGACCGAATCCGAAAGTGTCGCGCTGAGCAAGAGCGCTTCCCAGATGCCGGCCCCAGCGAATTCGACTGGGAGATCACGTCCTTGGCGCCCAATAACTACAGAAATTGAAAGGCTCGCAGGTTGTTCGTCGCGTTGGCTAGTTGTGTGATTGCTCGTGGCGAGCGTTACGTCAAACTCGAGCCCTGTCAGCCGTGTAAACAAATCTTGACTAGCGGCGAACCGCACCCGCTCGGACGCGTTCCCATTTTTCAAGCGAAGGAGGCGTAGGGGCAATTGGCCGCCATCGGATGGTGATTGATAGAAGCTACTCTCAGCGATGGAGTACTCACTCTTGGGTGGTTGTCGGAGGTCACCGAGCAAGTTGAACCCGTTACCCAAGAGCCCGCGCAGCACCCACGCGAACGAGTATGAACGTCCTTGAATCTCTGCAAACGGAATCCCAGCCAGTGCGGCCCAAACTCGTACGGACTCGCGCGCTGGTGAAGCGCTGCCATCGATCGAAATGATGAGAGCTTCACCGAAGTCCGGAAGCAAATCTGAGAATAAGAAGGGGGCTTTCGGACGACGAATCTCGTCGAGGTCCAACTTCTGGGCTAAGGCGTAACTTCGAACGCTGGGACGCGCCTCGGACACTCGAACAATGGCGCCGGCCGATGGTGCGCCATCGATCACCCATTGGTACTTCTCTCCACCGACGTCGAACTCGTAGCCCAACGTCCACTGTCCCGTCATCGTGTCAACTAGGTTGGTCACGATTTCACCCTGCATCAGCGGCGACAGCATGTCGGCAGAAATGGCGTTGATCCAAGCGAGAAGCTGCGTTTCATCAAGGCCGCTTGGGTTGTCGCGAAGGATGCTTGTCATGATCGCGGCTCGCACGAAGTTGAGCAGTAGCTCTCTTTCCCACTTCTCGGTGAAGGCGATGCCCAAACGGATGCTTGTCACACTGGCAGACGTTGCCTCGAACCGGCGAGCTGCTCCGAAACGGCTCAGCGAGCGATACGCGTCCATCGAAGCCGTCGCAGATCGTTCAATCGCCGACAAAACGACTTCGACAAGGCGCAACAGATTGGTCTTGCCCGAGCCGTTCGGGCCGACGACGACAAGAGTCGTCTTTGGCAGGTCGTCTAGAATCAGCGTCTCAAACGAAAGAATCTCGTGGGCCTCAACTCTGTTCAAGCGCATGGTGCGAATTTCAACATCGTCGTTGCGGCACTCGTTTCATTTTGTTGGCGGAAGTCTGGGAATGTTCTCAAGTGAGCTTCCAGTCCGTAACTTGCGAAATCATGGTCGGATCATAGGCATCCGGGCACGGTCCGGATCCATGCCGATTAACGCGGCATCTATTCTGCGTCTTGATCACCCAACTTACTTGTGATTCCAATTATCCGCAATCCGACCCTCTCGAAGTTGGTCAAGCTCAGACCAATGTCGAATGCGACTCGACTTCCAAGATTCTGAATGTTTTGCGCAACCATCAGTAGTAAGTAGGGTGCCGTGGATGGTTGCGCGCGCTTCATCTCCACAAGGTGGAAGTTCTCGCCGGTTTCCAAGTGACCAAGCAACGCTCCCATGGCCGAGTGGCTGTCCATGAACGACAACGACCTGTATTGCACGTCGTAGACCCTGACTGCATCAGGAGCGAGTTCGCCGTGGTTCTCTTTCAAGAGCTCTCCCACTCGTTCGTGTACATCCTTCCAGTTGATCCCCTTCGACTCCCAATCGAGTTGCTCGGCAAACTCTGCGAAATTGTCCCAGCCGTTCTTCCCCATGCGGTACTGCTGAAATTTGGCATCTTCCTTTAGCATCGCAAGTCCTTCTGTTGGGCTGAGTGCCAGTAAGTGCCCGATCACCCAACACTCAAGAATGGGGCGCGCAAGTGCAGGTGCCACATCGTCGAAGTCCACCTCGTAGAGCGCAATCATCCCTTTGAACAGCCTTGTAGCTCTAGCCAGCGCTGCCATTTCAAATAATCGTGCCCGATCCGTTACTCGAGCAGTCATGTGTGGTGCAACATCGCTCTCGATGAGTTCGACAAGTTCGTGGGCAGCCGCAAGCGCTTCCGCCCAAGATTGCCGGCTGGCTTCATCCTCAACCATTCCCCGCACCTTCTGACTCGATCTGGCTTAACGAATTGACCTGGCAGAATCTATGTGAACCGTGCAACATCGGTCAGTTGCGACGATCTAACCCTGTGAGTGGATACCTCCGGAAGAGTCGTATCGTTGTCGTAGTCTCGTGCCATGTCTCAATTTCATCACACTGTTGCCCTTATCGATGCAGCTATTGGATTCCTGTCCACGGGGTTACTACTAATCGTTTTTTTGGGCATGACGTTCGCCAACGATCAAGAGGCGAGGTGGCGAGATCTTTGGCCTTGGCCCCTGGCGTTTCTCTTGGCGCTTGCAGTTTTAGGCTTGGTAAATTCCGCCGTAGTCAACAGTGCCTGCCATGGATTCTGTCCTTAGAATCCGGCAAATGACATCGGCGCATGTTCCGATGAACGTACCTATAGTCTGTTCGGGGCACAGACCTTGCCTAAGTTGGTTTACGATTACGTAGGTGAATTAGTTCCGATTCTTCTCATGTGCTCGAAATTTCACCACTTCCGCCGGGTTGGCAAGTGCTTCGAGAGCATCAGCAACAGCGCGGTCTCTATCCTGAATTGCATGCTGATAGCGCATCGCCGCTGCGGCTGAAGCATGCCCCGCCCGATGCATTAGTTCTACCGTGGTAGCGCCAGTTGCAGCGGCCAGCGTTAACCCGGTGTGTCGTAGATCGTGAAGTCTTAAGTCCTTACGCCCAATTGTTGCCCGTGCCCGATCCCACGCAGACTGCAATGCGTCTCTGGTAAGTGGATTCCCGTCTCTCCCTGAAAATACGAGAACATCGGGTCTGGCGTCAGTGAACTTGTCAAGGTGTTCAACGACGGCGGCCATCAGGAAGTTTGGAACTGCAATAACTCGACGGCCGGCTGCCGTCTTTGGAGTTTTAACCACCGACTCCCCATCCATTGTGAACGTTCTACTCTGTTCCACACGGATGGCCGAATGAAGAACGTCAACGTCTTTTCGTCTAAGACCCAGTATCTCTCCACGACGAAGCTGACACCAAGTTGCCATCAGAACTATCACACGCAGATGCTCTGGCATGGCCGCCGCGAGAGCTTCGACTTCCTCAACCGTCGCGATGGGTCGCTCGGCCGCACGTTCGGTTCCGGCGCCGTCAACCTTGCATGGTGAGGTGAGAATGAGACCATCAACGACGGCCGTTCGCATGATCGATGACAGGAGGCGATAGGCCTTAGCAGCAGTGGCAGGATGATCCTGAGCGATGCCGGCGTGCCACCCCCGTACCTTTGACGGGCTTAGTCCCGCCAGAGTTGCCTCTCCTAGGGACGGGAACACATGGCGATCTAGAACGTGATGGTAAAGCTCCCGCGTCCGCACAGCGAGATCCGGCCGACGATTGAGCCACTCTTTGGCATACGCGCGAACCGTCGTCTGACCTGCTCGAGGATCGATCCAGGCGCCACGGCGAAGATCAGTTTCAATGGTGGCGAGATGGGCCAACGCGTCGGCCTTGGTAGCAAACGTCCCCGCAGAGTGAATCCGGCCCTCATGGAAGTACATCGCTTGCCAGCGGCCTGAAGGGCGCTTGCGGATGGTTCCAAAATGTCGACGCGTCACCTGATGGCCTCCACTCGTTGACTCACTACCCAACGGTCGAGGTCGGACTCCAGAAATCGAATCTTTGTTCCGGCAAGCCTGACGAAGGGCACTCGCCGCTCTTGGATAAGCCGTCTGATGAACCGTTCCGAACAACCCAGCCGCTTCGCAGCGCCAGGAACATCAAGGAGGGGCCGTTCATCGGGTCGTCCGATCGAACTCGCCTTGCCGTCTTGCTTGACCTTCGACGCCCCCTCACGCATTAGGTCGGGTCCCAACCCGTAGCCAAAGGCCCTTCGACGATCTATGACAACTGACACTTTCAGGCGACGAGGCTGCGAGAGCCTGATGATTCGAACTCGACTCTGCACCAACGACCCACGAGCGACGGCCCGCGCGATTCAATGATCGGGCCGAAGCACTAACACTTGGCAATCCAACTTGCAGGGTCTTACGACTTGAACAATACCTGATCAATTGGACTTTTGACCCTATAGCCCTGGCGTTATTCTTCGCGAACCACCTATGAGCAAGCGAAGAATGATGGGCCGGAAAGTTGCACTCATGTGCGGTGGCTTGGCGGCGTGGGTGATCTTTCCGTCCCTGCCCTCCAGCGCCAGTACCGTTCGCTACCGTGCCTTCGACCAGATCTCCCAGTCCTACGAGATTCCTGTCACCAACCCCGCTGACCACGCCACCTGGTCGAGTGTGGTTCTGGTCGCGTCGGCAACCCTCGACACTCGAAACCCCGACGGCAGTGGCGTGACTGCGCCCACCGGGAAGATTTATCTGTCGCTGCAGGCAAGTTCCAGCCCGGTCCAGCTCCCCCTTTCGAATCCGGATTCGGGCAACTTCTTCTCCAATATCACGCCCCTGCCGGCCTCGGCCATCAGCTACGTAGCGAGCTCTGGCCGGCGCTATCCCGTAACGAGGGCGAACCCAGTCGATCAAACCAACAGTCCAGGGCCTCAAGACGGGCTGATCGACGCCACCTACTACTTCACAGTGCCCCTCTCGAATCGTCGAGGAACCATCGTGATCTCGCCCTGTCGCAGCATTGGCGTCGAGTATCAGAACTTCGTCGGCGGGACGCCCGTGCCACTCGCCATCGGCGGACCGACACGCATTCCCGTTTCCTTCCCGGCACAGCTGACCGTCACGACCACGCCACGTCCACCGTCGTCGAGTTCGCAAAACGCTGTCGCAACTCCCGCCTCGGCGCTGAACGGACTGACCACGTTGGCCGCGAGCCTGATCGTCCTCTTCACCATCGTGAGGGTGCGCAAGAGGAGGCAGCGTGTGTCGGCTCAGCCGGCCGCTGGCTCTGCTCCACCATCTCCGACGCAACCACCCAAGGCGACCTTCGGACAGCCCACCACGACACCAACGCATTCGCCCGACGCAGTGGTGTCGCAGGTCGCGCCAACCAATGTCGAAGTCGCTGACCTTGAACCGATGGAGCCACACACGGCCCTGCGAATCGACGTCTTGGGGTCGCTCGCCATCTCGCCAACCTTCGCCTCGCCAAGTGATCCCGTACGCGCGATCATCGCCTACCTCGCGATCAACAGCGATCGTGCCCACTCCCTCGACGAGATCCAAACTGCCGTCTGGCCCCTCACCGAGAGTGGCACCGACATCAAGCGACCGGCGATGCGTAACTACATGACCGACGCCCGCAAGGTCGTAGGCGATCGACACTTGCCCACGGCTTCGGGGCGTCCCGGCTACCAGCTCGTTGACTTCGACACGGACTGGGCGCACTTCCAACGGCTTCTCGCTCAGGCCAACACGACGTCGCCCAACACACGCGACCTGCGACGTGAAGCGCTCAACCTCGTGCGCGGGGTCCCCTTCAGCGCCGATACAACTCGTTACTTTCACTGGACCTTCACCACCTCGGTCGTCTACAAGATGGTCGAGGCGGTGACCGACCTCGCTCATGGTCTCAGTCGGGAGCTCGTCCTCGCAGGCGATCTCGCCGGAGCGGAGTCGGCACTTCGTCAGGGACTGCTCGTGGACGAGGCCTCCCTCACCCTGTGGCAAGACCTCACTGACGTGGTCCTCGAGTCGACCAACCAGAGCCTGCTCGACCTGCACTGGCGCATGGCGAGCGCTGTCCTTCGCCCCGAGGATGTCGTCGTCCTGCGAGAGCGAGTGAACGGGTAGATCCGTCATCTCGACATCTCCCATCCGTCGAGGAGACGGCGGAGTCGTCGCTCTGCCCGGGCCCGACGCATGCGCAGCGCGTCGTAGGTCTCTCCGGATCTGGCCGCGAACTCGCGAAGCGTGAGGCCTCGGCCCCTCGTGGCCTCGAGAAGGCGACGCTCCTCGGCGTCGATGACACGAGCGCTCACCGCTCGACTCAGCTGGTCCTCAAGCAGGAAGGTCTCGTCGTGCGCTTCGTCGACCACGTCAACGTCGTCGATCAGTGACTCTGCGGCCACGTTACGACGGGCCATCCGATGCATCTGCGCGTCGGTTGAGCGCAGGCTGTGGCGCACGACGAAGTCAACCCTCTCACCTTCGACCAGCTCGTGGGTCCACTGCAGGGCCTCGGCGGCGTGGGCGAACACCTCAGACACCATGTCCTCGCTCGGTTGGCCCCGACCCAGGCGCCGGGCGACGCGCTCCAAATCTCGTCCGAGAGCGACGAGCGCTGGGAGTTGAAACTCGGGCTCGACGGCTGTCCATTCGAGCAGCTCTTCGAGGGCCCGTCGTTGGTCCAGGCTCCGACCCTGGAGGCGAAGGACCCACTCCAGGGCGTTCGAGGCGCCGGACAGGTCGAGGCAGTAGTGCTCGAGCTTGGCCATAAGCGCCCGGCCCGAGGATCCCGCGGAGCGAGCCCCCAGGTCGGTTACCAACAGGGACATGAATGTGGGTGTGTAGTTCATGTCGGCAGAGGACCAATATGAATTCACGACTTCGCACCCAAGGTTCGTCATGTGAACTCACAATCCGTGCCGGCACTGGTGTTTCGACCACCTCGGCGGTCGGTTACCGACATCTCATGACGTGTCATGACGGATCACCAAAACCGTCATGATCGGCGCCGCGACGCGCTTCGAAAGCCTCCTCGCGCAGTTCGCGCTGCATGGCGAAGAGGACCTCGGCCCACGCGCTCGAACGGGGGTCGTCATATCCCCGGCCCTCGTAGTGGAACGTCCCCGCCAGCGACGTGACCCCGCTGGAAGCAACCATGAAGGACGTTCGGGCTTCTCGCAGTTCGCGAAAGGTCGTAGAGTAGCCGCGTGACTTTGTGATCAGTTGGCCGGTGAAGCCGAGGGCGTGGGCGTGGTCGCGCAGTCGCAGGTGCGCCAGTTCCGACCTCCCCCCGAGGTCCCAGGCGGCGAGGGCGAGGCGGCGAACGTGGGGATCGCCGACCACGGAAACGATCTGGCGACGGGAGCGAAACCGACGAGCCAACTCGCTTCGCCCACCCGTCGTCTTGGTGGCGTACTTCGCGATGTAGGACGACACCCTGGGCGCGCCACTGGGTTCACTCACCAGGTCGCGGATGTCCATGATCGTCCCCCAGCGCAGTTCCCGACTGCGTAGATCAGTCACGCTCGCTCGTCGCACCGCGCGACGGATCACTTCGGCCAGCAACTCACTGGTGATCCACGACGGAGGCTCCGATATGGCGCCCTCGGGCCCGTCAACACGAAGGATGACGTGAAGGTGCACGAGACCGCGGCGCTGGACCTCGGCGACCTTGAGATAGTGCAACTGGGCCGCGCGGCGCAGCCTGACCTGGTTGAGCCCGCCCGCCTCCGCGAGGAGGCGCCGGATGAGCTGCACCGTGTTGTTCCAGAGGCGCGAGACGTGGGCGTTCCAGAGGACCGCGCCGTCGTAGTCAAAAAACTCCGGGCGCAGGGGCTTGCCCAGAACTGGATCGTCGAGCTCGTGGCGTTGGGTGCAGACGGGTACGTGCGCGTGAGTCTCCTGCGATGCGCGTTCGAAGAAATCCCTCGAAGCGTCGCCGAAAGTTCTCGAGATTGCGCCATCCGTCGATTCGCGAAGAGGATCTCGTCTGACGACGCATCCGCCGCTCGCAGTGATCGTGTGCACTGAACCGAATGACGGCGCGGTGAGCGTAACGAAGAGACGAGGGTGCGAAGCGACCGACGCCGGCGTGCCCTTGCCTCCAATCAGACCCGTCGAGACCAGGATCCACGCGTCCGCCCGATACAGATACGCGCACGCCGGACACACCACTTCGCGACGGTCCTTGCAGGCGACGAGGAGCCTCTTGGAGTTCACTTCACCGGTCTCGGTGCTTACCACTTCGCCCGTCAAGCGAATCGGGTGCGAGCAGTTCCTTGCGAGATCGATCTCTCGCACCAGAGCGAGTCGCTCTTCCGCGTTCACGACGACGTCCGCAGCCGAAGGGCCCGGTCCGCCAGGCTGTCGATCTCCTCGTCCGACAAGTACGGCGTCATGATCAGCACGGGGACGCCGCCCTCGGCGAGGAGATAGCCGATGCCCCGGGTCGAGGGGTCGATTGTCGACGCCGAGAAACCCTGCTGGGCCCATCCCTGGCCGAGGATGGTGTCCGACGCATCGGTACTGGTGCAACGCATCGCCAGGCGAAACGAGAAGAGGTCGCGGATCCAGGTCGGGACCACCTCGTGGCTGGGTTTCTGGGTCGCTGCCACGACGATGATGCCGGCGGCTCGACCGCGCGATACGAGGTCGCGCAGCAGTTCGGCGAAGCGGTCGCGGGTTTCCTTCTTGCCGCCACGCAGGTAGAAGGCGAGCTCGTCGACGACGAGCAGGTGCAGGCCCTCGTTCTGGGCTCGCGTGATCTTGCGCTGACGGGTCGCCGCGAGCACCTGGTAGCGAAAGTCCATGATCTGGCGAAGGCCTTCGAGAGCGGCCACCGCCTCGTCCTGATCCGCTCCGACAAATCGGTCAGCGACGTCCGCCCAAGCGGCGAGTTCCACCTGCTTGCCATCCAGCAGGGTGAGGCCCACCGACGGGTCGAGCGCGGCAGCGGCGATGATCGTGGAAAGCGCCACCGACTTACCGGATCCTGGCTCGCCGCCGATCAGCAAGTTGTGCTCGGGCAGGCCGATCTGAACCGCGAGGCCGTCTTGGCCGACGCCGAAATACACCGGCTCCCAGAGCGACGTCTCGTGAAGTTTCGTGAGAGGTGAAGCGAACTCTCGAGGGAAGGCGTTCGATCGAATCACCACGATCTCGACGTAGCGGGCGTTCTGAGGGATGACCTTTACCCGAACTTCACGTACTCCGAGTGCAGCAGCGAGTTCGGGCGCCCGATTCTTCATGACGGCAAAATGCAGCCCCATGGGAAGCGAGACCAGAAAGCGATAGCCGACGGGGATCTTGGCTGAACGAACGACCTTGGGGATCCGGCCCGACCGGCCAACGATGGCGCAATGCCACAGCCCCATATGCAGCCAGAGGCGGGCGTGGTTCTCCCTGATCTGATTCGAGAGCCGCTCGCGAAGTTCGGGGCGAAGGAACCAGAGGGCCAGGCCCACTGCACCGACGAGCAATGGCCCACTAGGCCCTAGACGCCTCGAAAGGGATAGCGCGAGGAGGAGACCAACTGCAATTGAGAGCTCGACGCGGCGCCCCTGGATGTAGATACCCATCCAGGGGCGACGCTCGAACGCGGAGGATCCGCCGTTACGCACGCTGGCCCCCGTTTCGCCGGCTCCACATCCACCAAGCGCCCGCGCCGAGCACGGCGAGCCCCATATGGGTAAGCGCCCACGCGAGGACGAACTGAACCAGAGTGGCAACGACGAGGAAGACGAGGAGCCGGCCCACTACGCGCCGACCTTCACGGCCTCGACGCGGTCAGCACGAAAACTGACCCCGTGGTTCGTGCCAACCTCCCAGGTGCTCGCGACCAGGTTCGTCACCTTCACGAGGGTGAACTCGGCGAGACCCTTGGGCTCTCCCGCCACCTTCACGGTGATCGAGTCCTTGATTCCCGTGCCAGCCGCGAAGAGCGGCACGTTGAACTGTGCGACGCCGTTCTCGTCCAACTTCGGTGCCCTGGTCTCGTAGTCGAGGAC
>JAJZSX010000056.1 GCA_021849435.1 Actinomycetes bacterium
CTAGCGGTAATGCTCATGGTCTCTGAGATGACGGGATCCATCTCGCTGGTGGTGCCAGCCATGGTCGCGCTCGGCATCGCGACACTCATCGTGCGTCGACGCGACATGACCATCTACCGGTCGCAGCTGCGCAGTCGCTCCGATTCGCCTGCGCACCAGGTCTTGACCGGCCTGCCGCTGCTACGTACCGTGCGCGCCGGTGAAGCGGCCACGCCCACCCGCTGCATCATCCACCTGAAAGAGGCGAGTGCGGTGGCGCTCGCACGCATGGAGCACACTGGCGTGCACGCCGCGCCGGTCATCGACGACGATGAGCGCTTCGTGGGCATCGTGACCCGCGCGACTTTGGTCGACGCCGCGAATGAGCCGATTGGCGGAGCGCTCGTGGACATCTCGGACTCACCCGTGCATGCGAGTCGTCAACTCGACGTGGTGCTTGACGCCATCGGCGCCTCACGTCTCTCCTGGGCGGTCATCATCGATGACGAGCGCCGCGTCGTGGGCATCATCGGCGTGGCCGATCTCGTGCGCATCTACCGCAACGCCTTAAGTGCTCGACTGCGCGCCACCGTCCCCGTGAGCGCCACAGCGGGCCTGACCGAGCTAGTCATCGAGGAAGGCTCACCCCTCGACGGGATGACGCTGCAAAGCGGTGTGCTGCCCCACGGCGTGCTGGTGGTTACGATCCAGCGCTCCGGGGCAACGATCGAGCCCGAAGGCCACACCATGCTCAGCACCGGTGACCAAGTCACGGCCCTCGGTGGACACGAGTCACTGGAACGACTCCGCGAACTCGCGCGATCACAACAGGTATGACGAATTTCCCATGAGGCGTTCCCACCGAGTCCGCTGTGGAACGGTTACCACCTAGAGCGTCGTGCCCCGGTGCGAAGCTTGCACCCTCACGCGTCAAAAGCTTTGTGGACGCGAACGATCACATCGAGAAGCGAGTTGCTCGTCGATTCGATAGCTAACAGCTGCACGGCCATCGAAGGACGTGCGTCTGCGTTGCCGGACGCTGCGTTAGGGCTAGGCTGAAGGCACCAACAAGATCAACTGGTGAGCCGGGAAGCCTGGTCGGCACGTTCACATTGCACGACATGCCTAGACCCAGCCACGAGCACGAACAGGAAGCGATACGGCGCGGGCTGCGCGTGTCGACGGCGTCAGCGGCGTGGACGCTACTCAGCGGTGGCAGCAGCATTGCCGCTGGAGTGCTGTCGGGAAGCCTGGTGCTCGTCGCCTTCGGGGCAGTTGGGCTCATGGACGCGCTCGGCTCCTTCAGCTTGATCGTCCACTTCCGCCACGCGCTTCGCCAGCAGAACCTCTCGGAACGAAAGGAGATCTGGGCACTTCGCCTGGTGCGCTTCGGTATGGCGGCCGTCGGTGCCGGAACGCTCGGCGACAGCGCCTTCCGGCTCTCTTCACATTCGACCGCCAACTCATCCCCGTTCGGCGTGATGCTCGCTGGGGTGTCGCTGCTCGTATTAATTCTTCTGGCCAGCGCGAAACTGAGAATCGCTCCGCGAGTGCCAAGTAGGGCGCTTCGGGCCGACGGGTGGCTGTCGGGTATCGGCGCCCTGCTGGCCGGCGTGACCCTGATCGGCTCCGGTCTTCAAGCGACCCTCGGCTGGTGGTGGCTGGATTCAACCGCGGCCGCGGTAGTCGGCGCGACTGCTCTGGGGTTGAGTTTCGCCGCGGGTCGGGGCTAGCGCTGGGTCGTCCGTCGCACGCCGTGTCGCTTCATGCATGGTCTGCTGGTCGAACACGTCTGCCCTACTCGTCACCGGTCCGACGACACGATGATGTCCAGTTCTCGAGGGTCACCGACAGTCGAGCCAGGGCCTTCGTGCGCTCCGAGACGAGTATCTCGAAGATTGGTGGCGGGGGAGCTGGAGCGTCGAGCCCTCGTACATCGATCTAGTGTCAGTCTTCCCTGGTAAAGATCGATGCACACCCCCAGTGCACACTCGACTACACGCCCGCTTCACCTTCGTCGACTTACCGGGCTTGTAGACCAGCATTCGAGTCCTACCCAATTACCAGTGGAGTGCAGATGTGCTGGCGTCTGTCGAGACATCCGCACTTGCATGTTCAACTCCGGCAGGAGGCTCAATGTTGTCAATGGGTTTGTGCGACCACGTTCCGTGAGCGACTGCTCTATCGTCGCCGTGCCCGGCGCGCTGCATCAACTCTTGAAGCAAAGTCACGAGGCGTCAGAATGACCGTTCCCCGCCAGGGGTTCATGTGGAGAAGGTCGGTATCGTTCGAGACAATGAGAACCGACCGAGACGCTAACGCAAGTTCCAGTATGCGATTGTCCTCATAATCGTCGCAGTCGGTTACTACTTCATCTGGTTCAAGAACGCCCCCTCCGGAGGCTTCAGCCATCTCTACGAGCACGTCCAGGTAGTCCTCAATGGGTTGGGGCTCCCATTCGAAACCACCCTCGGGCTCAGGAGCAGTGAGAACGCGTTCGATGTTTGTAAGAACGTGAGCGCTCAGCCAAAGGCTGAACTCGACTGCATCGTTAATGATGCCAACACAGTCGGCTGCGAAGTGACCCGACGTTGGAGGAGGGCTTGGCCACGATTCGAACGAATCCTGGCCAGTTGCGACTGCATCAACGAAGACGTTCACATCAAAAACGACCGGCTGTGCCGATCCCTCCTCGCTCACGCCTCTGCTCGGCGTGCGAGGACTCGCTTCACTCGATCGCTGATCTGGTCTGGCGAAATACCATACTCAGCGGAACGTTGCGTTCCGTATGCCTGGATAGATCGAAGGCGCTGGGCACGATCTGCGGTTTCCATGCGTTCCATCGCCAACCGTAGAAAGGCACTCCGGTTTCCTCCACTGAACACCTTTACAAGGTGGTCTAAGCGTGACTGCTCGGACTTCGGTATCGAGAAGCCGACGGTGACGGAGTTGGTTTTACGGGTCTTGGTGGCGCTCATCAAGTCAGTGTACTGGACATGCAACTTGCATGCAACTTCACAGCTGAACCTACGCACCAACCCTCAAGTAGCTTGTCTAGCAGCGCAATCTTCGGGATGAGGACACGTCGTCCAATGCGGATGCAAGGGCTGTCCGCAGAGTTATTGGCGAGAGATCCATCCACGCCGACTCGTCGAGCCGTCGATCCAGAAGCTGCCCAAACGTGGCTCCAATGCAGTTTCCGGCCCCGTCGCCGTACATGTCAACAAGATTCCCCCAGCACATCGTCTGCGGCTCTCGCAGGACCGTAGAAAGTCCGCGACAGTTGGCGATATTTGCCGATCCCCGGATCCTTGCCGAGGGATACTGGCAAGTCCCGAGTTCCTGTCCGCAGTCTGCGCTTTGAACCCCGCACAAAATCGCCGTGTCCGCGTTTGTCGGAAGAGCCATGGGATGCATATCTGGGAAACAGGAGGGCCGGTCCTCTCGGACCGGCCCGGACCTGCACTTTCGTTGGTGGGGTAGTCACAAAAGTCCCCGCCCCTTGCCGCGCCTGGGTTCTGGAAAGGGCTCTGAGCGCTCGCCAACTGAAAATCGGCTCTTCACCAACTCAGCTCTCCAGGAAGGTACCGCTTTCGCTAACGGCTTCGACACAACGGACGAGCCTCGACGAGGCCCGACCAGGGGAGACGGGACCGCTCGCTGGCCAACCGAAGGTCCTGCTTGACATCTGAACTACTTCAGATACAGTGGTGCGTATGAGTATGCGTGAGGCCTCCTACAGCTCCTTCTTGCGTGAGCCCAAGTCGGTCATCCCCCTCCTCTCGGAGGGAGACGTGCGTCTTGCGCGCCGCGACGACGAGGACCTCGTGATCACTGGCTACGCGCGGTTCGAGGCGCGCGAGTGGGGCACGAGTTTGAGCGGCCGTCTCCTGATGGGCGTGTCCGAGAGCAACCCCGCAATGCTGGAGGAGATGCTCACCAAGGAGTTGCCGTGGCTCGCGTGGCTGAGCGACGAAGATCAGGCGAGTGCCGTGAACGAGATTGGAAAGGATCTGCTCGCTGGTCTCTCCACGGGTGCGCTGGAAGCCCTCGTTCACTCGCTACGGGCTTGGCAGGAGACCGCTGAGATCGAGAGTGACCCCAAGTTGGCCAAGCGCCTTCGCGGCCCCTTCCAAGGTGATGGTGCCGTCCTAACTCGGCCGGCACGCGGCGAGTAGAAGGTTCTGTCTGTGTGCGCGGCGAACGGGAGTGCCCTGCCGCGTCCGAACAGCTACACGATTCGAGCCGTGGATAACCGCGCTGAGAAGGACTGGACGAGGATGTGCGCGATGCTCTCTGGTCCCTTGGAGGTCGCGTGGGATCAACTCACTGTGCACCCACTCGAAACGGGCAGCGATCAGTATCAGCTCAAGGGTGAACTCTCAACAGTGACCGTCGGTGGCGTCACACTTCCGCAGTGGCAGTACAAGCCGACCCGCAGCGCGCGAATCTGGTATGCGGTTGACGAAGAGTCCAAGACTGTATGGCTGACCAGGGCCACGATGAGTCATCCGAAGGAGACCGAGCGGGGACATCGAGGAAGCCGCAAGTAGGACGTGGCAGTGCGCGCACGACGCGGTGGAGGAGCTATGGCAGGCGTTCCAAGAGCAACTCGACCCTAGAACCCTTGAGTAGTTCCTCCGCGACCAACCGACGCCATAGGCACCGACTCGTCGCGCAGGGACATCGCGGTGGGTGAGTACAGGTTCTAGCGCTCCCGACGAGTTCGATACCTACGTGTGGACCACCGGAGCCGCCTTCGCTCACCAACTTCGTATGGAGTTGGGTGAATAGCTGCGCCGTGGACCTTCAGCCCGCCACTGTCCGACAGACCATCTATGGTCAGGAGAATGGCACGTCTCTTTGGCCGAAGGAGGGAACCCGAGGCCCCCAAGAACCCCACGCCCGACAGGCTGCCCGTCGTCGAGGACCTTCGCGTGGCCGCGTGTCCATACTGCGGCGTCGAACTGGCAAAGGTTCCCGGTCGAGCCACGCGCTGTCCCTCGTGTGGCGAGACCATGTTCGTTCGGACGGACCAGCGGTCCCGCACTCGGCTGGTGGTTACGCAAGACCAGGCCGACGAGATAGACGACGTCGGCCAAGCCCTGGCGGCGGGTGAACTCGCTGCCTACACCGCTCGCGTCGCGAGTGCGCGACACGACTTGGTCAGCGCCGGCAAGTTCGGAGCGTCCCCGGCGTACGCAGACATACGGTGGCGAATGCTCAACGAAGATGCGCTGAGCGCCCTGGCGAAGGGCGATGCCACGTCGCTGCTCTTCATTCGGCGCAAGATGGTTGAGGTGCTTCGGCGCCGTCGCGATGGCGCCGCACTCGAGTTGGCTCTCGAGGTCTTCTACCTAGAACTGTGCGGGGAGCCCATCTACGCGTTCCGGCCCGACGAGCCCAACCCAGACGGTATTGAGTGGTTGCCACTCGTCACACCGGCACCGGGCTTGCTCACCGAGAGCGTCGGTCGAGACTGCGAGGAGAGGGGCATCAGCGTCATCGACGCAGCCAAGGACTTCCAAGGCAGGGCGGATTCCTTGCGCAACGGCCTCAACCTGCCCCTGACGTGGTCTGAGACATGGCCCCGTTGCGTGTGAGCCACTCGCTTCCTACGTGTGATGTGACTTGGAATAGCAGGCCCGCCATTCCACGACCCGGACGATGGCCGGTTGTGGCCCGCTGTGCTGTGGTCCGAGTGACGCAAGTGAACGAGACTGACGGACAGGTGCTTGACGGGAGGTTGCTGTGCGACTTCGAGTAGGTGTTGCTGTGGCTGTCGCCGTCGTGTTCGTTGTGACAGACGCTCTCGCGGCGTCCGCGTCGGCATCGAGCACGAGCGCACCGGCTCTGTGTGCGCCGGCATCGCTTCATCGGAGTGAGGCGATTGCCACGGCGAGCCAGGGTTGGGGGCCCCTCACCCTCTTCCTCGGCTCGGTGCGCTTCACGAACACCGGACCGACCTGTGTTCTTCCCTCTGGCCGTGTCAGTCTGAGGGCCGAACTGGGTGTGGGCCAACGCCATTGGCCGGTTGGAACGGCTTCAGCGGGCTGGTTCTCCCAGCGTCTGGTGCTGCGCCACGGCGCCACGGCGTCAGTCTTCGCGCGAGTGGATGCCGTGCCACCGAAGAACTGGCGGTCAGGAACGCCGTGTGCGCCGGCACTCTTTGCCGGCGTGCTCGTCCGCGGTCCCGCTCCACGCTGGGTGCGCTTCGTTCCCCTCTATCCGAACCCTGACTTCTGCTCCGCCTATCACCTCACCACCAGCGCCGGCGTGCTCCAACTGGGTTCGTAGTCTCGCCAGCTCGCCTACGCGCGCAGCCCTGACCCCGCAAAGTCAGCTCAATGTGACGGACCAGTGTCAGCGACCACGCCCGCTGCCATTGAAGAAGAACAGCTTGGTGCGGCGTCCGTCGGGTCCCCGCGGCGCGATGGACGAGTACTCGCTGCGCTTCTTCTCGAACAGGAAGTGGTTCACTCGCTGCCAGAAAGTGCGGTGAACGGCGGGGTGAGGGGCCTCGACCTCAGCCTCAGCCTCAGCCTCGTCGCCCACCCCGTGTTCTGGAGGCATAGCCAGGAAGCGCTCGACTGAGTCGGCTCCCTCGACGGGCCCTTCATCGCGTTCGTTGGGGCGAGGCATGTCCATAGTGGTGATGGTATGCCCAAACCATTCACACGCACGCTGCGGGCGCCTTGATTCCAGCAGTACTACACGTCTGTGATTCCAAGGCACATCACGCGCAAGACTGGCTCAACGCGGCCGCGCCTCTTCTTTCAGCAACTTGCGAAGGCTCTCTGACGCGACCTTCAGTTCCTCGAACGCCGCGTAGAACTTCTCCGTCGCTTGCGTTCTCGGCTGTCCATCAGCTGCGTAGCCAACCGCAAAGTGACTCGAACGGAGAGTTTCGAAGCGCTCGTTGACAGTCTCGAGCTCGCGCTCGACCACGTCCGGCAAGAAGAGCGACAAGGTCGCATCGATGTCCGCACTCTCGATGCCCGCGGTGTCCTTCTCCTCCCAGGGAGTGCCTACGCGGTGGTGGTAGTACAACTGGCTGGCCAGGGCAAGCTGGTGAGCTCGTTGGCGCTCGAGAAACAGGCAGGCTTCCCGCCGGTTGCTGTAGTCGCGCTCTTCACGCGACGCATCGCGCCGTGCCCGTCGGTCACGCGCGCCTCCCAGGAACACCGCACCAGCGCCCGCCAAGGTGGTGACTGAGCCCGCCACGATGTCAGTCCACGGCATCTGTCTCCTTCTCCGTGAGCGACGTTATCCTCACCGTCTCGGCTCTCAACCGATGAAAGTCAGCCAGGGCGCGACCCAGTGGCGTTGCCCGGCGATCGGTGATGATGAGCCACTCAGCCATGTCCGCTAGCGATGCCGGAACCTGCCCGTGAAGTTTGCGCACGAGCCAGGGACGGGCTTCGCCCAACTGTTGGGAGAGTTCGTTGAGTCCCGCACTGCGCGAAGAGAACCTCTCGAGGTAGGCGTGAACACTCCACGCCACGTAGTGCTGAAACAACGCTGCCACGAGCTGGCCGTCCGACATCGCGGCGACACCCCCATAGCTGGTGTTGGAGGGACCTATGGACCCGCGCCCAAAGTCCCGTCGCGTCGCGAAGATGGAGGCGGGCACATGCCGCGAGTTCCTCATCAGGCTAAACGTAGCAGTTTCGTAGCAAAAAGCTACGAAAGTTGCGGGAAAACGCGACACCGGCACCGTGATCTCATGGTCGGTTTAGAGTCCACGGAGACCAAGGCCCAGCGTTTGGTGAACACGTACAACCCGGCTCTCGGCCGCCACCACCTGATGACTCCCAGTGAGTGGGAGCAAGTGGGTGAACTGGTACGCCGACTCGTGACGCCCTTCACCGACCTGCGAGGAGAACAGATACGCGACTACCTGCGAGCGGCAGCCAAGCTCTGCGTGTGGGTGCTGCGCCTCGACGGCGAGATGAGCACCGAGAGCGTACTGACGACCAGAGTCGTTGAGGGCTACTTGCGCAGTGTCCCCCAGGGGGCTCCCGATGAAGCGCCCTACCTCTGGCGTCTCGCCCATCGGCACGGTGTCGCGAACGATGTTGCTCCTTCGGCACGTCAGGTGGCACGCCGGCCTCTCACGTCGCCCTACACCAGCCAGGAGTTGGCGACACTGCTCGCCGAAGCGCAGGCCCAGCCCACCGAGTTGCGTCGTGCGACCTTGCTCGCCATCATCGTTCTCGGCGCCGGCTGTGGGCTGGTGCGCGAGAGCTCACGCGACGTGTGCGCCGCTGACGTTCACCAGCACGCTGACGGCATGTTCGTACGAAGCGCAAGCCGCTGTACCAAGGTGCTACCCGAGTTCGAGGAGCGCCTGAGCGAACTCACTCGCCTGCGTCCCAGTGGCCGCCTTCTGGGCGCGGTCCAACCTCGCTTTGTCACCCAGCAAGCGCACCGATGGCTCGATGGCCGCAGCGGCATCCCTCACCTCTCCGTCGACAGCCTGCGCGCGAGCTACATCGTCGCCGCGCTTCACTCCTCGGCGACCGTGCTCGAAGTCCTGGCCTGGACGGGACTGCGCAGCCCCGCTGCCCTGTGGCGCTACGCCGAAGGACTGGAGGGCCCGTCAACGTGTCCGAGGACCCTCGCGTTATGAGAGGACCACGCTGGCTCGCCGAGCACTTGGCTGAAGCCGAACGCCTCGTCGATGAAGCACAGGTGGATGGCGTGGCTCTTGTGGAGTGGCTCGAGACCTTACTGGGCGAGACGCAGGATGGTCCGGGCCGACCCCGGGGTTTGAGCGTGCGTACGCTCTTCGTCGCACTCCAACTCGGCGCCTTTGACCGCAGGTACTTCCTCAGTGAAGTGCCCGACACGCTCGATGAACTCGGTGCCGCTCAACGCGAGCGGCTCGGACTGATACCGACGGGTCCAACCGTGAGTTACCGACAGGTCTGCTACTTAGTCGAGCGCATCAACCTGGCCCTGCGACGTGCCTTCACCAATGACAACCGAGACGACGACAGTCGCTACCACGACTTCGACCAGTTCTTCCAGGCGATGGCCACCAGCGGGACACACGGCGATGCCGACCGGTTCCTCTCCATCGCCGTTGACGGCTCCGACATTCCCACGTGGGGCTCGTCATCGACATCCCTCGAGATGCGCTGGAACGACCTCGGCGGGGGTACGAGGGAGGCAGTCACCGACGAGGACGGCAACCTCGTCATCGACAAAGTCCGCCGCATCACCGACCGTGACGCAGGGTTTCGAGGTCAGAAAAACGACGAGGGTAAGGACCCACACTTTGGCTATGCGCTCACCGTCGCGGTGACCGCACGTGATGAAGACGGCACCCAAGCTCCACTCGCTGCCGTGGCCGCCCGACTACGGCCCACGAACTACCGCGACCGCCAAATGGGCCTGGCGGTCATCGGCGAAGTTCATCACCGCAGGGGTCGCCTGGGCGACGTATTGGCAGACCGGGGGTACACCAGCTCGAAGGACGGCACTGACTTCTTGCTGCCCATTCGAGCGCTCGGCGGAGAGCCTGTCTTCGACCTCACCAAGTACCAGGTGGGGCCAAGCGGAACGGTCCGCGGGGCGCTCATCATCGATGGACGCCCCTACTCGCCCGCCATCCCCCAGAGCTTGCTCACGCTCGTTCCACCTCGTGGCGGCGAAGACGGCGCCTACAAGCCCGACCCTGCCAAGGTGCGTGCCTACCAGCAGGCCATTGCGGCCCGAGCGGCTTACGCCCTCGACTACCACAGCAAGCGCCCGACGGGCTCGTGGGTATTCACGTGCCCTGCCGCCAGCGGCAAGGTGGACTGCCCATTGCGCGCGCCGCGCATCGAGTTGCGCCCTGACGCGACGACGGTTCTCCGGGTTCCCGAGCCCGCGGCGCGCGGCGCCGTCTGTACGCGTGCCCACACCTCATTCGCCCTCGAAGACCTGCCACTCGCACAACGCCACATCTTTGGTTCCCTTGAGTGGTACCGCTCGTACAGCCGACGCGGGACCAGTGTCGAGACCTACTTCGCCAACCTGAAGCACGCCACGGGTGCCGGCATTGAGCGAGGTGCCATCCGCGTGCGGGGCATCATCAAGACGGGTATGCTCCTCGCCTTCGCGCTGTCGAGCACCAACCGGCGCTGCGCCATCGCGTACGAACGCGGCAAGGTCGCGGGTACCACGGTCCAGCAGCGACGCCGGGGCCGACCGCGCCGTCAACTCGTGACCACGCTGCGTCAAGTCATCGAGGACGCGAGAACCTCGCCCACCATCGTGATGACCACGTGAGCTGACCACGCTCCCGCGGTGCCTTCGTAGCTGACCCCCGCACGTTCGCGCGGGGGCTTTGATACGCCCGCGCACCTGGAC
>JAJZSX010000057.1:0-7787 GCA_021849435.1 Actinomycetes bacterium
TGGTTAGAGCGCCAGGTTGTGGTCCTGGAGGTCGCGGGTTCGACCCCCGTCGCTCACCCCACGAAGTCGCAGTCCGTTTCGGCCAACGTCGCGGCTAGATTCGCCCTGAGGCCCCGAGGGGGCCACGCGGGGGCGCCATGACTATCGTTCGAGACTCCTTCTACATCAACGGCGAGTGGGTTCGTGCCGCATCACCCGATACCTTCGAGGTGCATGATTCACACACGGGTGAACTCTTCGCCACGGTGGCCGTAGGAAACGTCGACGAGGCCGCGCGCGCGGTCGAGGCGGCCGCGGCGGCCTTTCCCGCCTGGTCCCAGACGAGTCCCAAGGAACGCGGCGAGTTCCTCCAGCGCATCTCTGAGAAGCTGGCCGAGCGCGCGGACGAGATCGCTCTGACCATCGCCCACGAAGTGGGCATGCCGCTCATGCTCGCCAAGGGCATCCAGCTAGGACTGCCCACGATGACCTTCGCCGACAACGCCCAGCGTGCCATCGAGTTCGTGTGGGAAGAAGAAGTCGGTAACTCGACTCTCGTGCGCGAGCCCGCCGGTGTCGTGGTAGCGATCACCCCCTGGAACTACCCACTGCACCAGATTGCGAACAAGGTGGCGGCGGCCCTCGCCGCGGGCTGCACGGTTGTCTTGAAGCCCAGCGAGGTCGCGCCGATCAACGCATTCCAGCTCACGGACATCATCGATGAAGTCGGACTACCCAAGGGCGTGTTCAACATGCTCACCGGCGCAGGTCCAGTCGTCGGCGAGGCCCTCGTCGCTCACCCCAAGGTTGACATGATCTCCTTCACGGGATCGACCCGGGCGGGTAAGCGCGTGATGGAGCTTGCGGCGCGTGACGTCAAGCGCGTGTCGCTCGAACTCGGCGGCAAGTCGGCGAACATCATCCTCGAGGACGCCGACTTCGCTCGTGCGGTGGGCGACGGCGTCTTCAAGGCCTACCTCAACTCCGGCCAGACGTGCTCGGCATTGACGCGCATGCTCGTTCCTCGTTCGCGCCTCGCCGAGGCCGAAGAGATCGCGGCGGCCGCGGCGGCCGGTCTCGCACCGGCGGATCCGGTCACCGGTTCGAGCCTGCTCGGTCCCCTGGCGAGCGCCGCCCAGCTCGAGCGGGTTCGCGACTACATCCGTCTAGGGCTCGAAGAGGGGGCGCGCCTGGTGTGCGGCGGTGTGGCCCCGCCCGAGGGGCTCGAAAATGGCTTCTACGTGACCCCCACGGTCTTCTCCGACGTGACCACGAGCATGCGCATCGCCCAGGAGGAGATCTTCGGGCCGGTCCTGTCGATCATGCCCTACGACACCGAGGAAGAGGCCATCGCCATCGCCAACGACTCGACCTACGGGCTCGCCGGCGGCGTGTGGGCCGGCACTGACGAGAAGGCCTTTGAAGTCGCTCGCAAGATCCGCACGGGCCAGGTCGAGATCAATGGCGGCGCATTCAACGTCGTCGCACCCTTCGGCGGCTACAAGCAGTCGGGCCTCGGACGCGAGCTCGGTCAATACGGATTCGAGGAGTTCCTCGAGGTCAAAGCGATCCAGCACAACTAACCTCGCGACCGACGCGCGGTATAGACTCGTCGGTGCGCCGGTAGCTCAATTGGCAGAGCATTTGACTCTTAATCAACAGGTTCCGGGTTCAAGTCCCGGCCGGCGCACCAAGCATCACCGAGGCGCCGCACGGCTCCGTAGCCCGAATCAGGCCTTGGACACCGTGGCGTAAGGAATCGTCGACGACGGGATCGGCGTGTTCACGCCCTCTCCCCACTTCGAAAAGACCGTCACCCCGCCACCGGACTTGGTCGAGGCGACTTCCTTGATCGGCAGGGCCTTCTTCCCCGTGGAGATCGTCAGGGTGCTCTTCACCGCGGGCGCCGTGCTGGTCGCGGTCGTCGACCAGGTCAGCACGAAGTGGTTCGCTCTGTCGCGGCTCAACGTGACCGACTTCGTCGGCGGCAAGAAGGTGACGAACGCGCTGGTCGTGAGATTCGCCTTGAAACTCGAATACGGCGATGTGCCGGCCTTCATCGAAATGGCCTTCGTGCCGACGAGCTTCTGCTGCTTGGCGGTCAGTCCGACGAGGGTGGTCAGCCCGGACTTGTTGCCGCTGAGATACGCGCTGGCGGGGGTCACGACAATTCGAACGCGTGAGGTGCCAGCAACGTAAGTCTCCGTCCCGCCCTTCGTGCCGATATCCACGGTGGCCACGCTGTGAGCGGTGGCCGAGGTCGAGGTCACCGAGATGTGCACCCCGGATTCGTGGAACATCGCCGTCTTGACGGCCGCAAGCACTGACGCCGCGGTCGGCTTCGTTGTCGCCCCGGCCCCCGCACCAGCGACGACAGAGACGGCGGTCAGCGCCAGCGAGGAGAAAAGGACACGGGCGGAGCGGAAAGTAGACATCCGCGAAGCCTAACGGCCCATCGGCTCCGCTCTCCCTCGCCCCGGAATCTCCGAGGGGTGGCGCCGGAGCCACGCGACCACAGTGAACTCGTGCCCGTGGCGCCCCGGCGTCTCCTGGGAACCTCGCGACGAACACTTCATCGCCGCGGCCCCCTGCGCCCACGTCGACTCAGTGACGCATGGCGCGAGTCGCCTAGAAGTAATGCCGCCGGCCGCGCACCGCGTGGCCGAGGGACCCCAGCAACAACAAGACGAGTCCGACGACGAGTACCAGTATGCCCAAAGACCACAGAAACGGGCTGCCCACGAGATACGCGAGGAGTAAGAGGATAAGGCCAACGATGATCATGAGTCTTCTTTCCAAAGCTGTAGGAATCCGACGATGTCGTGTGCGACACGAGGATTGTGCCGAGATGGCTAACGCTGCTCCTCGTGGAGGATCGATCGACGGCCATCCTCGTCAATCACTTCTCGGTCGAGCTGGCGCGGCGGAGCCGCCGGTGCCCGGCGCGAGGTGGCATAGACGATGGTGGACACGATGAATCCGACCGCCCCCGCAATGAGGAGGATGACGCCCACCGTAGACAGGCGGAATCCGTGACTCTGTGCGGCGTAGGTGCTCTGCGCGGTGACCGCCCAGTACATGATCGCACCGACGACCATTGATATTCCACTGATTACCATGCCCTTGAGTCCCATAATTCCTCCTAAAGACGACGGCATTGACCCGTATCAATCAAGACTGATACGGAACACCACAAGATTTGTAGTGACTCACCCATGCTACGTACGACCCAGTACTCTCCGGCATGATTTGTCTGAATTCACAAAGATACTCACGTAGAATTCAGGAACAATTAAGACCACTTCGTCGCTACAACGGAACCTGCGCTTCGGAACGTGATGCTAGACACGGGATGCATCGACTCTCATTGACCATGTCATGGTGCGTGATCCAGTAGCTGGTCCTGGCACGTCTCGCGGCGTTACAGGCATTCAGCGAGCGAGAACAGCAGCAGCTGCAGGGTCTCGATCTCGCCGCGAACGTCGGCGTTGATCTCGGCGAGTCTCTCGTCGCTCAATACGCCGTTGGAGACCGCTACTGATCGCAGCGCCACCTGCAGACTTGTCAGCCACGCCCAGGCTTCGGCGTTGGTGAGAAATTGCTCGTCGACGCACACCAGGGCCAGCTCGGCGTTCGTCGTCGTCTCGCTCTGACGTGAGAGCGTCGAGAGGGGGTTGTCTGCGTCGATGCTCGGATCAATCGGTGAATGCAGACTCGCGTGCCACTGGTGATCGGGCTCACGCTCGGCGGTCACCACCTGGGCGAACACGCCTCGCACAAAGCTACGGCCCGCGTCATTGAGCCGAACTTCAATTCGCCCGTCGCGACGGCGCACGAAGAGTCGGTTGCCCGCCATCAGTCGGCGTGCTCGATCGTCGCCTGCAGGCCCGCCACCTGAAGTTTCACGCAATAGGACTCGGCACGCTCGCGCGCGCCGGACCAGACGATTGCGCGCCCCTCGTGATGAACCGCCATCATCAGTTGCGTGCACTTGTTATTGGAGTAGCCAAAGATCTTGCGGAAAATGACCACGACCACCGACATCGGAGTCACCGGGTCGTTCCAGACCACCACGTTCCAGGGACGTTTGGTAAGAACCTCTTCGCTCGTGACGACCTCGGAATCGGTCGTCGTTCGTGGCATCGGCTTTACGGCACCCATCCATCTAGTGTCGCAGAGCCGGAGACGCTCGACGACCCCCTGAGAGTTCGACCCTGGAGGACGCGTCACTTCGCCACAATTGCGCGTAGTTCTCGCTTGGGGAACCCTTCGGGCCCCGGCGACGAGCGCTCACCGTGGGCTATCCGCTGACCCCGTGGTTCTCACGGATCCGACCCAGTGGGGACTCGGCGTTGCTCGCTTCAGCTACGCCAGTCCCAGGCCACCGTCGACGACCACGACCTGACCGGTGACGTAGGCGGACCCGGCGAGAGCCACCACTACGTCGGCCACGTCCTCGGGCCTTCCGCTGCGGCCAAGCGGCGAGCGGCGGGCCACTGCGGAGCGCACGTCGTCCCAGTCGGCGGTCCAGGGGGTGTCGATCAAGCCGGGCGCCACGGCGTTGACGCGCACGTCGGGTCCTACCGCCTTGGCCAGCAGGGCCGTCATGTGGTTGAGGGCGGCCTTGGACGCGGCGTAGGGAATCGACGAGCCGGTCGGGCGCACCCCCGCCAGCGAGGTCACGTTCACGATGGTGCCCTTCGCGTCGCGCAGGGCTCCCATCGCCGCTACCGACAGGTTCCACGTGCCGAACACGTTCACTTCGAAGATCTCGCGCCACACCGTTACATCCGCCGCGGCCAGGTCGCGATGATCGATCACCCGCGTCGTACCCGCATTGTTCACCAAGACGTCGAGCCGCCCACAGCGAGAGATCACTTCGGCGATCAGGCGCGTGCAGTCCTCCGGCTCGCTGATATCGGCCTGGACGTAGTGCGCGTTCGGAGTCGCCTGCGCGAGAGCCTGACCCACATCCGCACTTCGCGCCGAATTGTAAACGACGGTGTCACCGGCGTCGGCAAAACGATGAGCCACAGCGGCGCCGATGCCGCTGGTCGAACCCGTCACGAGCACGACGCGCGACATCACGCACTCCGTCGCAACCGCCACGAACCAGCCCAATGCTGACCCGGTTCCAGCACCACGATGTCCTTGCCGCTGCGCAGGGCGTCGGGCGGGCAGGTCATCGGCTCGACTGCGACGGCGGTGCGCCGACGACCCCGCTCGAGCGTGTCGCCGGTGAAGACCTGCACATAGGGGAAGTTGCGATCCATCGAGAGCTCGACCGCGCCGCCAGCCGCGTCGATAACCGAGACGGTCGCCAGCCCGAAGTCGTCGCGCATCAGCTCGGTGTAGGTGACGTCCAATTCATGTCCCGAGAGCGACTTGCGCTGGGAAAAATCCAAGAGGTTGCCGGCCACGGGGAGGATTTCTCCGGTGGGCAGGCGTCGGTCATTGACCGCCACGTAGGCCCGAGCGGGAACTTCGAGCTGGGCGCCTTCGATAGTGGGCGTCGTCACGGCGAGGTAGGGATGAAAGCCAACGCCAAAGGGGATCGGCACGTCGTCACGATTGGTGACGGTGGTCGTCACAGTCAAGCCGAGCGAGCCCAGGTGATAGGCCACAGCCACCTCCGACAGAAACGGATAGCCGGGTGTGGGGTGCAGCAGGAGCGACAGCACGCAGCGGTTCTGGTTCACGGCCTCGATACGAAAGGGCCGCCACCGCACGATGCCGTGGATCGCCGTGTCATTTGTGACGTCGTCAACGGGGGCGTGGGCCTCGCGCTCTGAGAAGGCCCACGGTCCGTCGCCCATTCGATTGGGCCAGGGATAGAGCAGCTGGCCGTGAGCGCCCCGCGGCACCTCGTCGCCGGCGAAGCCTTCGATCACACTGACGCCGCCGCGCACGTACGTGCGCAGCGTCGCACCGACTTCGGTGACCACCGCCCGCTGGTCGCCGTGGGCAATGGCGATCTGCTCACCCGAGGGAAGCATGCATTGGTCCCTTCTTCCTCACTGCCCCGTAACCTACGCCCGTTATCGTACGCAGTATGCGACTACTGCTTACTAACGACGATGGTGTCGGTGCACCGGGCATCGCCGTGCTTGCCCGCCACGTGGCGCGATGGATCGACGACGCGCCCAACGACGAGATTCGCGAGGCGATGGTCGTCGCGCCGCACACCAACTATTCGGGAATGTCGGCGGCGGTGGGTGACCTCTTCGACCATCCGTCCGTCGAGTATCGGCGACACCACATCGCCGGCGCCGAATCGATCGCCGCGTACGGTCTCGAGGCGCCTCCAGCGCTGTGCGCTCTTCTCGGAGCGCTTGGCAGTTTCAACTTCCAGCCGGACGTCATCATCTCGGGCATCAACGCCGGCGCCAACGTGGGACGCAGCGTGCTGCACTCGGGCACGGTGGGAGCGATACTGACCGGTGCCCAGGTGGGCCTGTCCGGCATGGCGATCTCTGTTCAGTGGGGCGAAGACGTCCACTTCGACACCGCCGGGGCCGTGGCCATGGAAGTACTCGAACACCTGATGGCCGCGCCGAGTCGCACCCTGTGGAACCTCAACGTGCCCAACCTGACCGCGGCGGAGCTGCGAGGGGTGAAGCGAGGACGGATCTCCACGGCCGGAATCTTGAAGTCCGCCGGACCGCAGGCCGGCGGCGAACCTCTCGCCGACGAGGGTCAGATGCCGCTGCGAATCGGCGCGGCGACGCCTGAATTAGGAGACGTCAGCGACGAGGCGGCCGACGATGACGGAGCCCTGGTCGCCGCAGGCTACGCGTCGCTGACGCCGCTGCGTGGTCCCCACGAGGACACCAACACCGCCCTCGACGACACGTTAAACCTGGCCCTGGGCGCCATCACGCGCCACCTGCACGCGCGGCGCTAGTCGTCGTCGGCGCGTCTTTGGGACTTGAGGCGCGAGCGCGCCTTCTTGTCATCGAGGCGACGCTCACGCGACGCGCGCGTGGGCTTGGTGTCGCGGCGCGGCGTCACGGGCGTCAGGGCCACCGCGAGGCGCTCGCCCAGCTGGTTCAGCGCGGCGCTGCGGTTCATCGACTGGGAGCGGAACCGGCTGGCGCTCGAGCGCACAACGGGACCCAGCGCGTCCAAGAGGCGCGCCCGATCCGGCTCGCTCAGTGAGGCGGCGTTGGCGACGTCGAGCGTCGCGACCACCCTCGTGCGCGAGCGATTGGCGTGTTGACCCCCCGGCCCACTCGACGTCGTGGTGCGAATCTCCACGTCGTCGGCCGCTATCAACGCGCGCCCCACCTGAATAGAGCCGTCGTCTCGTACCTGTGCCGACACGCCGACATGGCCACCGGAGGCTGGACTCACGACGTCAGCCTACCGAGCGCTCGCGAAGCGACCGGTAGGGTGGACATCGAGAAAGAGGACCCATGACTACCATCCCCCACTTCGTCAACGGCCAACGAAAAGAGGGTGAGGGTACCCTTCCTGTCTTCAATCCGGCGACCGGCGAGGTCCGCGCCCACGTGCCCGTTCCCGATCCCGCCTTCGTCGACGACGTCGTGGCCTCCGCCCGCGCGGCCTGGGCGACGTGGCGCTCGTCGACTCTCTCGCAGCGCACCAACATCCTCTTCACGTTTCGTCAGCTCCTCGTCGAGCACGCCGACGAATTGGCCGCACTCATCACCGCCGAGCACGGCAAGACGCTGGCCGACGCCCACGGCGAAATCGCACGGGGACTCGAGAACGTCGAGTACGCATGCGGTCTCACCGAGCACTTGAAGGGCGGATTCTCCGCACAAGTGGCCGCGGCCGGAGACGTG
>JAJZSX010000057.1:7797-10273 GCA_021849435.1 Actinomycetes bacterium
CGGCGTCGACGTGCACTCACTGCGCGAGCCTCTCGGTGTCGTGGCTGCGATCACGCCGTTCAATTTTCCGATCATGGTTCCCCTGTGGATGACCGCGAACGCGCTGGCCACCGGCAACGCGGTGGTCCTCAAGCCCTCCGAGCGCGATCCGTCGGTGTCCGTGCGCCTCGGTGAGCTGTTGGGTCAAGCCGGACTGCCCAATGGAGTCTTCAACGTGCTCCAGGGCAATGCGACGACGGTTACCCAGCTCCTCGAGCACCCAGGCGTCGATGCCGTCAGCTTCGTGGGCTCCACGCCGGTCGCTCGCCACGTCTATGAGTCGGGGATCGCCCACGGCAAGCGGGTCCAGGCGCTGGGCGGCGCGAAGAACCACATGGTCGTCCTCGGTGACGCCGACCTCGACGTTGCGGCCGACGCCGCCATCAACGCGGGATTCGGCTCGGCCGGTGAGCGCTGCATGGCCATCAGCGTGGTCGTCTGCGTCGGCGATGTGGCCGACGAACTCGTGGCGAAGATCGCCGAGCGAATCGATGCTCTGACCGTCGGACCCGGCGACGACCCGGCGAGTGACTTCGGCCCGGTGATCACGGCCGAGCACCGCGACCGCGTAGTCAACTATGTGGCAAATGCCCCGGCCGAGGGAATCACGATCGTGCGTGACGGCACCGCCCTCGCCGAACGTGACGGTTTCTTCGTCGGGCCGTGTCTTCTCGATGGCGTTCGACCGGGAACGGCAACCTACGACAACGAGATCTTCGGCCCCGTACTGGGTGTGGCGCGTGTCGCCACCTACGAGGAGGCCGTGACCCTGATCAACTCGAATCCTTACGGCAACGGAACGGCCATCTTCACCCGTGACGGCAACGCCGCGCGACGGTTCTCACGCGATGTCACGGTGGGCATGATCGGCATCAACGTGCCGATCCCGGTGCCGATCGCCTCGTATTCATTTGGTGGTTGGAAGAACTCGCTCTTCGGACACGCCCACATCTACGGACCCGAGGGCTTCGCCTTCTACACGCGCGCCAAGGTCATCACCACGCGCTGGCCACAAGCGTCGGAGTCCCAGATCGACCTCGGCTTCCCGAGAACGCGCTAGGGCATGCTCGCCTCCGTCTCCCTCTGGCACTGGCTTTGGGCGGGGTTGCGCGAAGCAGCGGCCATGGTGTGGATGACCTGGTGGCCGCTCGTACTGGGCTTCACTTTGTCCGGGGCCGTCCAGAGCTTCCTTCCCCGAGACGGACTGCGCGCCCAGCTGGGTGCCACGACTCCTCGCACGGTGGCCACGTCATCGATCCTCGGGGTGATCTCGTCGTCGTGCAGCTACGCGGCCAGCGCCATGTCCCGCGCTCTCTACGCGCGCGGCGCCTCGTGGCCGAACTCGATCATCTTCATGGTGGCCTCCACCAACCTCGTGATCGAACTGGGGATCGTGCTCTATCTCATGCTGGGCTGGCAGTTCCTCGCTGCGCAGTTCGTGGGCGGAGTCCTGATGATCATCGCGCTCGCCACGACGACCTTCATCGTCTTCTCCGCTCGCACCGAGCAGGCGCTACGCACCAAAGTCATGCAGGACGCACCTCCCCCGAGCCAGGGCGAGCACGTCTCCTGGCGCGAGCGAGTGCGCGATCCGCGCAACTACCGTCGGGCCGCCCGTTACACACTCGGTGACATCACGATGCTGCGCAAGGAGCTTCTCGCGGGCTTCCTCATCGCGGGATACCTCGCCGTCGACGTGCCTTCATCGTGGTGGTCGCACATCTTCCTCTCGGGCCACGGTTGGATCACCTCGGTCGAGAACGCAATCATTGCCCCTCTGCTCGCGGTCGTCTCCTTCGTCTGCTCAGTGGGCAACATCCCGCTCGCCGCGGCGCTCTGGAGTCGTGGCGTCTCCTTCGGCGGCGTGATCGCCTTCATCTTCGCGGACCTGGTGACGCTTCCTCTACTTCTTATCTATCGGCGCTTCTACGGCACCAAGATGGCCCTGCGACTCTTTGCGCTCCTGTGGTTCGTGATGAGCCTCGGCGGTCTCATCGTCGACGTGATCTTCAGTTCGGCCCATCTGATCCCGAGCGACCGACGCCCCCCGGCTTTGCAGGGCAACTTCCCCCTCGGCGCCACCCTGGTTCTCAATCTGGTGGCGCTCGCCGTGGTGATTGGCCTCTTCGTCCTCGCCCGCCCCCGTGGAGCCGTCGATAGCGGAACCGCGATCGATCCAATCTGCGGGATGAACGTTGACATCACCGCCCCGGTCGCCGTGCGGGAACGTCACGGAGAAACCTTCTATTTCTGTTCACACCGCTGCGCTGAACGCTTCGATCGCGGAGAGTCTCCGAACACCGACTCGCCTATGGGCGACGCCGTCGATCCGATCTGTGGCATGACCGTGAACACGGTCGACGCCCTCTCGGCCACGGTGGGCGGAGAAACCTATTACTTTTGCGCGGAGAGCTGTCGGACCCGGTTCCTCGAGAAC
>JAJZSX010000058.1 GCA_021849435.1 Actinomycetes bacterium
CGTGTTATAGCCGAACGCGAGGGCCAGATTCTGACGGATGTTGCGCATGGTGGTCCGCGACAGACGAATCGTCGTGGCGATTCCCATGAGCGATCCGGACATGAGGGTGACGTCGGCCGCTTCGATGGCGATGTCGGTGCCCGTGCCAATGGCGAGGCCGACGTCGGCCTTCGCCAGCGCCGGCGCGTCATTGATTCCGTCCCCCACCATTCCCACCGAGACACCCTCAGCCTGCAGACGAGCGATCTCGTTGGCCTTGTCCTCCGGGCGGACCTCGGCGAGCACCCGGTCGATCCCGACCCGACGGGCCACGGCGAGAGCGGTGCGCTGCGCGTCGCCCGTGAGCATCACCACCTCTATGCCCAGCGAACGAAGGGCGGCGATGGCGGCGACGGAGTCCTCCTTGATAGGGTCGGCGATCGCGACGAGTCCGGCCAGGTGTCCATCGATGGCGACGAGCGTTGCGGTCTTTCCCTCACTGGCGAGTTCGTCCGCTTGGGCCTGTAACTCGGACGAGTCGATTGATGACTCGTCAAAAAGGCGGACGTTGCCGACGAGGACGTCATGACCCTCCACTCGAGCTCGCACGCCTTGACCAGTGACCGAGGCGAACGACGTCGCCCGAGGGGCATCGAGCCCCCGCTGAGCGGCGCCGGCCACGATGGCCGCGGCCAGGGGATGCTCCGAGTCGTGCTCGGCGCTCGCCACGAGAGAGAGTAATTCGCCCTCGTCGAACCCCTTGAGGGCCGTGACGTTAGTCAGCACTGGATGGCCAGCGGTGATCGTGCCGGTCTTGTCCAGCACGATCGTGTCGAGTCGTGCCGCGGTCTCGAGCGCTTCGGCCGAGCGGAAGAGCACTCCATTTGTGGCGCCGCGGCCGGTGCCGACCAAGACCGCCAGCGGCGTGGCCAGTCCGAGCGCGCAGGGGCAGGCGATGACAAGAACGGTCACCGCGGTGATGATTGCGTAGGTGAGCGTCGGGGAGGGCCCGGCCACGAACCAGATGGCGAAGGCGCCCAGGGCAATGTAGATGATGACGGGAACGAACACTGAGGAGACCTGGTCCGCCAGGCGCTGAATCGGTGGACGCGACGATTGGGCGCGGCGAACCAGGTCGACGATCTGGGCGAGTACGCTGTCCGCGCCAACTTGGGTCGCCTTGACGCGTAGTGACCCGCTGGCGTTTACCGTCGACCCGACGACCTCGTCACCAGGACCCTTTTCGACAGGGACGGGCTCTCCCGTGACCATGGACTCGTCGACCGCCGAGTGGCCCTCGATGACCTCGCCGTCGACGGGGATCTTCTCGCCCGGGCGTACGAGCACCACGTCACCGGGGGCGACGTCTTCGATCGCGAGGTCGACCTCGACCCCGTCGCGCAGGACTCGCGCGGTTCGTGCCTGCATGCCAAGCAATCTTCGAATCGCTTCGCCGGTACCGGCCTTGGCTCTGACCTCGATCAACCGACCGAGGAGGATCAGCGTGAGGATGAAGCCGACGTCCTCGAAATACACACCGCGGACGTTGACCGGGGCGAGGGATGGTGCGATCGTGATAACCAAGCTGTAGGCGAACGCCGCGCAGGCCCCCAGTGTGATGAGTGAGTTCATATCCGCGCTGCGATGGGCCAAGGCGAACCAGCCGGTGCGGTGAATCGGCCAGCCGGTGTAGAAGAACACTGGAGCAATCAGCGCGAGTGCGAGCCATGGGTTAGTGAGTGTCGACGGAAGCCACGTGGCGTGAAGGAAGTCCTTCACCATGACGCCGAAGAGCACCGGCGCCGTGAGTACGCCCCCCACGAGAACCCTTCGCGTCAAGTCGGCGATCTCGGCCCGGCGTTCAGCGGCCTCTTGGTCCTCACTGTCCGCTGGGCGTGAACGGGCGTTGCCATCTCGAACGACGGGTGGCACGATGACCGGCGACCGGGCGCCGTTGCCAGTGTTAGCACGTGCCGTCGCCGAGACACTCTCCTCATCCACAGTGAGGACGCCGTGATTCATGTTCATGCCACAGGCGAAGGCGAAGACGCCGGGTACGTCGGGAACGATCTCCACCACCGTTTGGGTGAATGCCGGCAATTCGGCGGAGACGCCCAGGTCCGGAAAGACCACCCGCGAGGTGCAATCCCCAGACTCCTGGCGGTCGAAGATCAGTCGCAGCGGCACACCTTCTCGGGCACTGATCCGGTTTGGGTTGTAGCCCCCTCGGACCGTGATGTGGACGGTCTGGACACCACCTTCGAGTTCCGTGGTCGTCGTCTCCTTCGGACCAAAGAACCACCAACCGAGACTCGCGGCGACCGACAGGTCGGCCGCGACGACAACGATGTCGCTCACACTCATCTGAACCAGGCCACGAACGAACTCACGTCTTCATCCCGCCGCGGTCCATCATCTTCATCACCACGAACATCATCGCGAGACACGCCACTGCGTACACCAGAGGGCCGGGCGAGACGACGCCGGAGGCCACCAGGACGGCGGCGATCAGGATCATCGGAACGCAACAGGCGACCATCATCCAACCGTGGCCCACGGGGGCACGGCTCTCGTGCTGTTCGGAGGGGTTACTTCGTAAGTGATCTGTGTGGTTCATGCTCTACTTCCTTGTGATTTCGGTACGCGACCAAGAATGGCTTTCAGCGGGCAGTGTCCCAGCACTCCGTTGATGACCAAATCAAGTCCGGCGACGAAGAGGAGCACCTCCAAGACGATCGCCAGAGCTGTGGCCGCCGATGCGAGTAGGACGGCACCAGCAAAGACACCGACTCCACCCGCTACCATGCGTGCGAAACGTTCGACCGGCGTAATGTTGATACGTAATCCGCGCCAACCTTCTCTGAATTTCGAAGTGTCGTCCTTCATAACCGCACCACCTGGCGAATGGTGCTCGCTACCTCCTCGAGGGCCGCATCGCCATCGGACGCGGAGCGCTGCACTGCCTCGACCACGCAGCAGCGGAGGTGGTCGTTGAGCAATCCGACTGCAACCTCCTGAAGCGCGCGCGTCGCCGATGAGATCTGCATCACGATGTCGGGGCACCAGCGGTCGTCCCCAACCATCTTCTTGAGTCCGCGTATCTGACCCTCGATCTTGGCTAGACGGGCCAGGTAGTCTTCCTTGCCCGAGGCGTAGCCGCGGACCGGTCGATTTGATTTGGTCCGCTCTGCCGGGACGAATCCGTCTTCACGCAAAGGTGCGCTGGCGCTAGTCATCGCCCGACCCTCGAACCAAAAGACGATTGGCTGTCGCTGAACAAGAGACGAAGTCGACCGCATTCAGTACGCCGCATTGCTCTTCGAGCGAGATGCTGACTAAGAAATCGATGTGTACCGTCTCCATGGTAGTTCCTATTCACTGTGCCCCTTTTTCCCGTCGATAAGGGAGAACGCAGCCAATGTGACAGGTCCCAAGAGCAGATTCATCGTCACCGTCATGAGAATGGCCCCCAACTGCGTCTCGAGAATGACATGGTTGTGAATACTCCTTCGTGCTTGACACATTCACGCTCCCACTCAGCATGCTGAGTGATACCGGTGGGGGGTAGGGCCATTCGTCACATTTTCCAATTCGTTGGACCGCATCCGAAACCCAGGACGTGCGCTCCGCACTGTGCGCGCGTGACATACGTCCCTACTCCACGAACATTTACGGCATAGGCGTGTGTTTATACTCCCTAGGGGTATAGCGAAACAGTGAATCCTGAAGGGAGCCACACGATGTACGGCTGGTACAACCAAGGAATGGGCGGGGGCTGGTGGGCTCTCATGATGGTCGGAATGGTGGTCTTCTGGGCCGTATTTGTGTTTGGGATTATTGCGCTGATGCGTCACTATGGTCCGTGGCGTGGCGGGTCGCACGCCCAGCCTCAGTTGAACTCGGCGATCGAGATCCTTATGCAGCGATTCGCTCGCGGTGAACTGACCGAAGAGGAGTACAAGCGACTTCGCAAGCTGCTCGAGGGAGAAGCGTGACCAAGCGGAGTGCCGGTCTTCTCGTCATCATCGGGGTGGTGGGACTCATGTCCCTCGGGACGTTCGTCGCCCTGTCCTCCGTCCCTGCACGCCTCGTCGGGGGACAGCACGTTTCACCGGCAACTTGCTCCCCCGCTCACCTTCAGGGAGTAGTTGTGAACGTGAACCTGACCGATCGAGGCGGCATGATGATGGGCGGGGGCAACCTGATGATGGCGTCGATCTTTGCCTCGCCCGATTCGGTTCCGAGTGGTGTGGTGACGTTTGTCGCGACGAACACGGGCACTCTCAACCACGAGCTGCTCGTACTCCCGGCACCGGCTGACGGCGTTGGCACGCGTGTCGTGGGAAGTAACGGCAAAATCGATGAGACAGCGAGCCTTGGTGAGGCGTCAACTTCGTGTGGGCGGGGAGCCGGCAATGGGATCACACCCGGCACCGCGAGCTGGGTAACGTTGCACCTCGCCCCTGGCAATTACGAATTGCTCTGTGATGAGCCATGGCACTATGCCAATGGAATGTTTACGGCGTTCAACGTCAGATAACTCATTGGGAACGCAACTCTGACGACGCGAGTGACATCGCAGGTAAGTTGGTGGTCAAGGCCCGACTGGAATCGCCGAATGACGAATTCGAGTAGGGCTGATTAAGTGGCTCTTCGCAGATCAGCGGGGAATGACTGAGTCCAGCAGTGACCAGTTGGGTCGTCCGGCGTAGAGCAGCGAGCGCACGCGGTAGTTCCGAAACGACGTGAAGCCGAAGGCGACTCTCTTGACGCGCTTGATCAAGTTGTTGGCCGCCTCGGTGGGTCCGTTCGAGATCCGCGTCGCGTGCCAGGCGACAATCTCGTCGCGCCAGCGTCGCAGCGTGCGAGCCAGCGAGCGCACCTCGACTGGCCAGCAGGGGTCGTCCATGTCGATGATCAGCTCGTCGATGAACTCGCCGGCAACCTTGGCGTTGGCGCAGGTGTAGAGATCACGCACGGCCTCTTTCGCGTGCCAGGCGGCGTCCACCTCGCCGCGGGGATCGCCCGCTCGCAGAAGTCCCACGCGCTTGGCCTCACCGTTCTCGTCGAGGCGCTCGGCGGCGATGGTGAGCAAGCGGCGGATCCGATAGAGGGGGTCGTCTCTGCGTCCCCGGTGTCCGAGGGTCTCGTTCTGGACGCGTCGGCGACACTCGTCGAGCTTGAGGTTCGCGTGCTTGACGACGTGAAAGGGGTCGGCCACGATTCTCGCGTGCGCGACGACGGCTTCGTAGACGGCGCGGTAGGGACCGGAGAGGTCGAGCGCGCAGGCGCGTACGTGGCCGAGCCACTCGGTCCCGCGCCTCGTCAGCCACTCCTTGGGTCCTTTGCACTCGCGGCCAGGGACGACGTCGAGCAACTGACCAGTCGCCACGTCCACGATCGAGGTCGTGAAGTGCGCTCGGTGGCGCTGTCCCAGGCGCACGAAGAGCACCTCGTCGAGTCACGAGGGCATCGACGTCGCCGATCCGCATCGGGTCGTCGTCGAGGAGGGCCTCGCCAAAGGCGATGACTGCGTCATTCACTGTGTGCCAATGGCAGCCGAGCTCCTCTGCGACGTCTGAGACCGCCCGTCCGCCGCGACCCACCTGTCGTGTGACCCAGCGCCCGGCACGGGTCAGCATCGAGTGACGAGGAAAGGCGATGCGCTCATCCTGCTCGGTCCAGCTCGGCTGAGCGCACGGAACTGAACAACGCCAGCGGCGCTTGCGCCAGATCACCCGGGCGGCGCGACCCCGATAGGGAAGGTCCACCAACGTAAGGCAGCGCCGGTCCTTCAGGTGCGCGCTCGCCGCGCACCTGGGACACGCCGGGGCACCTGTCACCTTCTCGATCGTGATCGTGAGATGCTTGCCGTCATCGACGGCGTTGAGGATGCGCACGTCGGGAAGCCCGACTAGGACGTTGCTGATGCGTGTATCGTCAGGACTCACGAGGGTTCTCCAGTCTGAAGGTGTCAACTACCCACAGATTGGCAGAGCCCTCGTGTCACGTGCGAACCGTTATTCCCCCTTCAAATGCGAAGTGCCGGTTTCTCGACATCTTCGGTCGACTTTCTCGACAAGGTGCCCTCGACTTGCCCCACTTCGCCAGCCACTGTGGTGATTGCGCAGTAGCCACAGAGCGTCACGAATGTCATGAAAGGAATGAACCAGTGTCGAATCCCTCCACAAGCTCTCTGACCTAGCTGACGAAGACCTCGACGCGTCGCGCCGACGTGCCGCGGTGCCCGGGCATCGCGCCCTCGCCGAGGGCGACGACGCTGATCGCCCCGAGGCCGCGAGCGCGCAGCGCCGCGCGCAGCGCGCTCGCCACCCGCTGAGCGCGAGCGAGGCTCATCGAGTGCGCGTAGGAGGTCGGCGAGCCCGACGAGACGTAGCCGTAGACGGTCACCCGGTGATAGTGGCCACCCGCCAGGCGCGCGACGAGTGAGTTGACCTGGGCGACGTCGCTCGAGGTGAGAGCGGCGCTGTGCGCCGTGAAGGGGCCGACGGCGCTCATCACGTAGCGCGCCGCGCTGGGACGCCACTGCGCGTAGAGGACCTCCGACTGGTCTAACGTGATCGACTGGCCGGCCGCGTAGCTCGTCGAGGCGCCCGTCGCCGACGCGGACCAGCCCACGAAGCGGTATCCCGCTCGCGAGGCGCCACCCGCTCCGGGCAGGGTGACCGACGTGGCCCGCGGACCGGAGAGGGGCGTCATCGACCCACTCGCGCCGTTCAGGTTGAAAGTGATCACCACCGTGGGCACCGCGCTCCACTGGGCGTAGAGCGACAGAGAGCTGGTCGGTGCCACCGACTGCCCGGGCGCGTACGTGACGCCACTGCCGTCGGCGCTGGTGTTCCAGCCGGCGAAGGTGTACCCGGCGAGGCTCAGCGTGTCCGTCGCCGGAATGACGACGGCCGATCCGACGAGGCCCTGCAGCGGGGAGAGTCCGCTCGCCGCGCCGTTGGACACGAAAGTTATCGTGAACGTCGGCTGGGCGCGCCACTGGGCGTAGAGGGTGATCGGGGACGTCGGCGAGTAGGCCATGCCCGCCGTGGCGAGCAGCGTCCCCCCACTCGGCGCGCTGTACCAACCGGTGAAATCACTGCCCACGAGCGACGGTGCGGGCAAGATGAGCGGTGCCGTGCCGGTAGTGAAAGAGAGTGTCGTCGTGGCCAGCGTGCCGCCGTCAGCGACCAAGTTGACGCTGTAGGTCCCGGGCGTCCACTGGGCGAAGAGAGTGACGGGAGCCGTGGGCGCATAGGCCGCGCCGCCCAGTCCGACCAGTGAGCCCCCGGTCGACGCGCTGAACCAGCCGGCGAACGTGTACCCGGCGAAGATCGGCGAGGGCAACGTGAGCGCACTCGTGCCCGACGTGTACGAGACGCTCGACGGGGAGATCGTCGCGCCGTCTCCCACGTAGGTCACCAGGAAGGTGTCGGCGGTCCACTGCGCGTAGAGAGTTGTCGACGCCGTGGGCGTGTAACTCGATCCGCCGGCGCCCACCGGGGTGCCACCGGTCGCGGCGCTGAACCAGCCGTCGCTCACGTAGCCCGAGCGTTGGGGTGTGGGCAGGACCAGCGGAGCCGAACCCGTCGAGTACGAGAGTGACGACGGGCTGACTGCCCCTCCGTTGGCGTCGAAGACGATGGAGTACGTGTCCGCCGTCCACTGCGCGTAGAGGGTGAGGGACGATGACGGCGAGTAGCTCGCACCTGCGGGGCCGACGAGCGTGCCTCTCGTTGGGGCGCTGTACCAACCCGTGAAGGAGTAGCCGGTGTAGGTGGGCGTCGGCAGGACGAGCGGGGCCGACCCCGTCGAATACGACATCGCCGAGGGGCTGACGCTGCCTCCGTCAGCGGCGAAGGTCACCGTGTCCACCTGCGCTGTCCACTGCGCATAGAGGGTGAGGGACGATGACGGCGAGTAGTTCGCACCCGCGGGGCCGACGAGCGTGCCTCCCGTTGGTGACGTGAACCAGCCAACGAATGCGTAACCGGGGTCGGTCGGCGTCGGGAGCGTCAAGGGCGTCGAACCGGTGCTGTAGGACGCCGAAGTGGGGCTCACGGATCCGCCGTTCGCGGCGAAGGCCACGGTGAAGGTCGACGGCGCCCATTGGGCGTACAACGAGGTTGATCCGGCGGTGAAGTTGTACGTCGATCCGTCGCCGTAGGCCACCCCACTTCCGTCGGAGCGCGTATTCCATCCCGTGAAGGTGTAGCCGGGCTTCGTGAAGCTCGGTGAGAGGCTGGCGAACGCGTTCAGGGGGGCCGACGTGTTCCCGAGTTGAGTCGCCGAGACCGTATCGCTAGTCGAGGCATTCTCGAGGAAAGTGACCCGGTTCTCCGACCACTGGGCGTAGAGCACAAGATCGGCCGAAAATGAGTACACCTCTCCATCGGTGTAGGCGGTGCCCGAACCGTCGGCGGAGGTATTCCAGTCAGTGAACGTGTAGCCGGAGTTCGCGAACGGTGGCGTTAGATTCGAAAATAGAGTTAAAGGCGTACTCACATTCGCCTGTTGATAAAGGTTGGTGGAGTCAAGAGAATTGTCATTCTCCATAAACGTCACATTATGAAAGACATTTATTGCTCCCGACTGTGGTGCAAGGAGAATCAATGATGAAACTGCAATTACTGTTCCAAAGATTGCTCTCAAAATAGAGCGACTACTTAGCCCTGACATGACCGGCAACGCAAACCTCCCGACTCGCGACTTCGCCAACAGGTGAGAAAGCCGCTCTCTTCACATTCGTTTGGACCGAATAGACGCTCGGTCATTTGTAGCTACAGTTAAAATCGCTACTACTTCATTTACGTAACAGCAGCGGTGTGCACCCATCTGCGGTTTCATAAGTCTGAAATAGCCTCTTATTACTATCAGCCGAATTCACAACGTCGGCACAAAGCCATATGGACTAAAGACCCATTCGTCGCCGACGGCCCGCGCCGTTCAAGTGGTCAGCGGTTGAGACGTCGCTGTCGAGCGACCTCGAACGCGGCGATGGAGTACGCAACTCCGGCGTTCAGTGAGGAGATCTTTCCGAGCTGCGGGATGGAGGCGACCACAGCGCACCTCTTGCGCGTCAGAGAACCGAGACCCTTCTCCTCACCGCCGACGACCAGCGCCACGGGAGTCGAACCAAGGTCAAGGTCATAGAGGGACGTGGAGGATTCACCGGCGAGGCCCACGGTGAGGACGCCCGCCTTGTTGAGCTGATCCAGTGCGGCGGGAATCCCGCCAACGTCGCAGAAGTCGAGATACTCAATGGCGCCGGCCGCTGTCTTGGTCACCGTGGGCGAGATCCGAGCCGAGCGGTGACGGGGAAGGACGACGCCGGTGACGCCTGCGCCGTCGGCGCTGCGCAGCATCGCCCCCAGGTTGCGCGGGTCGGTGACTCCGTCGCACACGAGCAGGAAGGCGCGGTCGTCGATCAGCTTCTCTAGACCCGTCGTCGGCAGGCGCGCGGCGTAGGCGACAACGCCCTGGTGGCCCTCGGTGCGCGCCTCACGGTCCAGTCGGGCCATGGCGACCACCGAGACAGGCACGCGCTGACGCTGCGCCTCTCGCTCGATCTCGTCGAGCACCTCGGAGGGGTCCTGTTGATCGGCGACGAGGATGCGCTGAACCGGACGCCGACGCGCGCGGAGGAGTTCGAGCACGGCACGACGACCTTCGACCTGCTCGCCGCCGAGCCCCTCGTTGACGGGGCGGCGCGCCGCGGGGCGTTGGGCCCCGGGACGCGGCTTTGCCCGCTGTGGACCGCGCGGGGCGCTGGGACGGGGGCGGGGCGTCATGACAACTCCTCGATCAGGGCCACGGCCAGCGCTCCGATGCCTTCGGTGCGACCGAGGGCGCCGAGGCCCTCGGTCGTCGTTGCCTTGACCGAGACGAGGGCGCCGACGACGCCCGAGAGCGCGTGGCTCATGGCGGGCATGTAGAGGGCCAGCCGGGGGCGTTCGGCGATGATGGTGACGTCGGCGCTGACCACGCGAAAGTGGTAGGTGCGCAACAGCTCGAGCGTCGACTCGAGCAGACGCTGTGACGAGATGCCGGCGGTCGCCGGGTCGTCGTCGGGGAACTGGCGTCCGAGGTCGCCGAGGTTCGCCGCACCGAGTAGCGCATCGCAGAGGGCGTGGGTCG
>JAJZSX010000059.1 GCA_021849435.1 Actinomycetes bacterium
TCTCATCTCGGCGATCTTGAAGGCGATCGACTGGTTGCGCCCGATTGCGTGTCCGAAGGCCTCGCGCTCGTTGGCGTAGGCGACGCTCTCGTCGACGCACCCCTGGGCCGCGCCCACGGCCAACGCGGCGATGGCGACGCGGCCCTCGTCAAGGATCTGCAGGAAGTTGCTGTAGCCGCGGCCTCGCTCCCCGAGCAGGTTCTCCTCGGGGACCCGCAGGTCGTCAAAGGACAGTGGGTGGGTGTCCGAGGCGCGCCAGCCGACCTTGTCGTAGGCGGGCTCGACGGTGAATCCCGGCGTGGGAACCTCGACGAGGATCGAGCTGATGGCCTTTCGACCGTCGGCGGCGACGTCGGTCACCGCGGTGATGGTCACCAGCTTGGTCAGCTCGGTGCCCGAGTTGGTGATGAAGGCCTTGGATCCGTTGATCACCCACTGGCCGTCTTCGAGGCGCGCGGTCGTGCGCGTGCCCCCGGCGTCACTGCCGGCGCCGGGCTCGGTCAGCCCGAAGGCGCCGAGGGCCTCGCCTGAACTTAAGCGCGGCAGCCAGTACTGCTTCTGGGCCTCGTTGCCGAAGCGGTACACCGGCATTGCGCCGAGCGAACACCCGGCCTCGAGGGTGATCGCGACGCTCTGGTCGATGCGGGCGAGCTCCTCGATGGCGATGCACAGCGCGAAGTAGTCGCCACCCATTCCGCCGTACTCCTCGGGGAAGGGCAGGCCGAAGAGGCCCATCTCACCCATCTTGCGCACTACGTCGTAGGGGAAGGTCCCGGTCGCGTCGTGGTGACGCGCCACGGGGGCGACCACGTTGGTCGCGAAGTCCCGCACCGTCTGGCGCAGGTGCTCCAGTTCCGTACTCAGTCCGTAGTCAACCATCTCACGTCTCCATTCTGCGGGTTGGTCACTTCAGCGACGGTCCTCGAGACTCGCCGCGAGCGCGGTGACGGTGCGCGACGGACTCGGTCGCCCGAGCCGCTCGGCCATCCACAGGCTCGTGCGGCACAGCGATTCGAGGTCGACGCCGGTCTCGATGCCGAGTCCCTGCAGGTGCCACACTAGGTCCTCGGTCGCGAGGTTCCCCGTCGCCGAGCCCGCGTAGGGACACCCGCCGAGCCCGCCGGCCGAGGCGTCGACGGTCGTTACACCGTGCTGCAACGCGCAGAGCGTGTTGGCGAGCGCCTGGCCGTAGGTGTCGTGGAAGTGGACGGCGAGTCGGTCGGGTCCGATGCCCCGGCGAGCGAGCTCGTCGAGCAGCGCGACGACCTGGCCCGGGGTCGCCACGCCGATGGTGTCGCCGAGGGAGACTTCGCCACAGCCCATCGCGACGAGCCGCTCGACGACGTCGGCGACCGCGGCCGGGTGGACGTCGCCCTCCCAGGGGTCACCGAAGCACATCGACACGTAGCCGCGCACCGCGAGGCCCGCGTCGAGCGCGCGTGCGGTGACGTCGGCGAAGATGGCGAGGGACTCCTCGCGCGACCGGTTCAGGTTGCGTTGGGCGAAGGTTTCGGTGGCGCTCGCGAAGACCGCGATCTCACGCACCCCGCTCGACAAGGCCCGGTCGAGACCGCGCTGGTTGGGCACGAGCACGGGGTAGCGGCCGTCGAGCTCGCCGAGCCCGGCGAGGAGCACCTCGGCATCAGCCAGTTGGGGGATCCACGACGGCGGCACGAAGCTCGTCAACTCCACCGCGCGCAGGCCGCTCGCGATGAGCCGATGGATGAACTCGATCTTGGTGGCGACGTCGATCACGACAGACTCGTTCTGGAGTCCGTCACGTGCGCCCACCTCGTAGATCGTCACCCGATCGGGGAGTCCGTCGAGCGTGGCCACCTGTGGCGTCCTCATTGTTCGCGTACCTTCCCTCGCCCGGTGGCCCGGTCCACCAGGTATTGGTCTACACCAGCGCGGCCGTTCGGTTCTCGCGAAGGACCGCTGCCTGCACGCGGCGACCGGGTGACTTAGGCTTGTTAACTATGGCAACCCACCGTATGGCGCAGTTCGCCACGTCCCTCGTCGTCCTCATCAGTCTCGCGGGCACCGCGACGGCGGTGGCCGCCGGCACCCCGAGTACCGCCGTGCCCGCCGCGTCGGTCGGCTACGACATCAGCTTCCCCCAGTGCGGCGGGAACCTGCCCACCGGGATCGGCTTCGGCGTGGTCGGGGTGAACGACGGTCGACCGCTCACCGTCAACCCCTGCCTCGCGACCGAGATCCAGTGGGCGGCGTCGGGACTCGGCACGACGCCCCAGTTCTACGTGAACACCGCCAACCCGGGCCCCTCCAACAACCCCGCCTGGCCGACGACCCAGACCTTCCCGCAGGTCTGCACCGGCGCCGACTCGGTCGCCTGCTCCTATGACTACGGGTGGAACGCCGGCAGCGGCTCGCTCACCGCAGTAATCGCAGCTGAGACCAAGATCGGCGCCACCTCGCCGGCTTCGGCGGCAACCACGGCGCCTTGGTGGCTCGACGTCGAGACCGGCAACTCCTGGCAGAGCATGTACACCGGCGCCGCGCCAACGCCGGCCCAGTTCGCCAACGACCAGGCGATGATCCAAGGTGAACTCGACTTCCTGGCCGGTCACGGGATCCACACGCTGGGCATCTACTCCACCTCGTACCAGTGGGGCGAGATCGCCGGTCCCTCTGGCAAGACCTTCGCCGCCTACGACGCGTGGTTGCCGGGCTACGCGTCACTCGCCGACGCGCAGGTGGCCTGCTCCTACCCCGCGTTCACCGGTGGGCGCACCGCGATGATCCAGTACTCGTCAAATGCCCTCGACGGCGACTACGTCTGTCCGCTCATCGCGACGCCGAGCGCGGCGTCGGTGATGGTGGCGTCCTCGGCGACCTTCACTGACCAGCTCGCCGTCGCCGGTGAGCAAGCGCCGGTCGCCTTTGTCCAGTCGACCGGCAGTCCGACGCTCCTCGTCTCACCGACCGGACTCGTCACGACGAGCGGGCAGCTCGCGCGGGGGACCTACACCGCGACGGGCACGATGAGCACCAACGGCATCACCGGTTCCTTCAGTTTCACCCTGAGCGTGGGTGAGCTCACCCAGGTGGCGCCGACGACCAACACCACCTCGGTGACGGCCTCGACGACCTTCACCGACCAGCTGAGCGTCACCGCCGTCGGCGGCGCGGTCACCTACGCCCAGACGAGCGGCAGTCCCGCGCTCGTCGTCTCACCGACCGGACTCGTCTCGACGAGCGGCCAGCTCGCGCGCGGCACCTACGTGGCGCGCGGCACGACGAGCGACCCGAGCGGTGACGGTGGGACGTTCTTTTACCGGCTCACGGTCGGGACCCTCACGTCGAACCCGCCCGTGCGCGCGAGTGTGACCACGTTCGCGGCGACCTCCTACACCGACCAGCTGAGCGTCTCCGGCGCGACCGGGACGGTCACCTTCACCCAGACGACCGGCTCGCCATCCCTCGTCGTCTCACCGACGGGTCTACTCAGCACGAGCGGGAGCCTCGCCGTCGGCTCCTACGTGGCGCGTGGCACGACGAGCGACTCGAGCGGTGACGGTGGGACGTTCTTCTTCAACCTGCTCGTCACCCCCGTCGGCACGCTTACCCAGACGTCGCCGACCAGCGCGACGGTGACCAGCGCGGTGGTTGGAACCTTCAGTGACCAGTTGAACGTGACCGGTGCCACCGGCCCGGTGACCTACGCCTCGACGAGTGCGTCAGCGGGTCTCGCTGTCTCGAGCACGGGGCTCGTCACGCCGACGAGCTCGCTCGCGGTGGGGACCTATAGCGTCGCGGGCACGACCACCGACGCCGAGGGCGACGTCGGCACCTTCAGCTTCACGCTCACCGTCGCTGCGCCCGCGACGATCGCCCAGGCCGCCCCGACGGCGGCCTCGGTCAACACGCTCGCCTCCAACGTCTACACCGACCAGCTGGCCGTCTCGGGCGCCAACGGGCGCGTCACCTTCACCCAGAGCTCGGGCGCGCCGGCGATCGTCGTCTCCTCGAGCGGGGCGGTGTCGACGAGCGGGCCGCTCAAGCCCGGTACCTACACGGCCGCGGGCACCACGGCCGACGCCGCGGGTGACGCGGGGACCTTCACGTACGCTTTGACCGTCACGCCGCCGCCGACGATGGCGACGCGGGTCGTCGGCCACGCCGTGGCGGGCCACACGGTCACCCTCCAGATCCTCGGGCTCAGCCTCGTCGGCCGGCCGACGGTGCGCAGCCACGCCGGCACGAAGGCCCTCGTGACCCGCGACACGGGCACCGCGCTGACGGTGCGGGTCACCGTGGCGCCGAGGAGTCGCAACGGGATCTTCGTGTTCACGATCACCTTTGCGAACGGCGCCGTCTCGCGAGTGCGCTACGTGCAGCGCTAGCGACGGTTCTCTCGGCGTTCGGCCACCGCGGCGGCGAACCAGGTGGCCGAGGGCTTCGCGGTGCGCGTGAAGTTCGTCCGGTCCACCGCGATTAGCCCGAACTTCGGCGCGTAGCCGAGGACCCATTCGAAGTTGTCCAGCAGCGACCACTGGAAGTAGCCGCGCACGTCGACACCGTCGCGGCGAACTTCGTCGAGGTGGTCGAGGGCCTGGCCGAGGTAGCGGATCCGCTGGTCGTCGTCGTCGGTCCCGATGCCGTTCTCGGTGACGACGAGCGGCACGGGCGTGTAGGCCGCCGCGCGGCGCAAGGTGTAGGCGACGCTCTCGGGCCAGAAGGGATAGCCCATCGCGGTGAGCTCGCCGTCACCGCCCCAGATCAGACCGTCGGGTCCGAATTGGTGCTTGGTGTAGCACTGCACGCCGAGGAAGTCGTCTTCGGTGGTCGCGACGAGGTACCGATCCTCCATCTGCTCGAGGTAGGCGGCGAGCGCCGCCTCGGCGCCGTCGACCGACTCGTACTGCGCCATCGAGAGGGTCATCCCGATGGGGAAGTCGCCCGGCCCGGCGCCGAGCGCGTCGCGGATCGCGTGGTGGCACCGGCGCAGCGTCTCGTTCACCGCGACGAAGCGGTCCCAGTCCGACACCTCGGGCGGGAACATCGAGGCCAGGTAGCCCATGGAGGCCACGATGTTGGGCTCATTGATCGTGCAGGCCATCGCGATCAGCTCGCCGAAGGCCGCAGCGACCGTGGTGGCGTAGGCGCTCATCCAGGCCACGATGTCGGGGCTCTCGAAGCCGCCGGCGTCGGCGACCCAGAGCGGCAGCGTGAAGTGGTGCAGCGTCACCACCGGCGCCAGTCCGCGCGCGACGCAGGCGACGAGCATGCTGCGGTAGTGCTCGAGCGCCTCGCGGTCGATCTCACCGCGGCACGGCTCGATGCGCGACCACTCGAGTGAGAACCGGTAGGCGTTGAGTCCGAGCGAGGCCGCCAGGTCGAGATCCTCCTCCCAGCGGTGCCACGAGTCACAGGCGTCGCCACACGGCTCGGCTGCGATGGACCCGGGTCGGTGCTCGAATCGCCACCAGTCGGTGTTGGTGTTCCCGCCTTCGACCTGGTAGGCGGCGGTCGCCGTGCCCCAGAGGAAGTTGGACGGGAACCGGGCGTTCGAGCGGAGCACGACCTTGACCGTAGCGGTTGGGGCGTCGCGGCGCACGAGACCACGTCAATCCGAGCGATTCGACGGCGACGGGCTCAGCGCGGGTGTCGGCGCGCCCTGATGATGTCGAGGATCTCGTGAACCGTCCACGAGAGCCGTCCCGCCGGTCCGGCGTCACAACTTGGAACCGGGGACGATGACCCGGAACCGGGCGCGCACGCGCTCGCGTCGTCGCGTCGCGACGGTGAGGTCCTCGTGACCCTGGTGGCTCGGTGGGCGTTCATTGGTCTCTTACGATCGTAAGGCCCCAGCGTCGTCGTCGGCGCGGGCGTTGATGATGTGACAGATTGCCGATGGCGCACAGTCATGGGGGTCGAGCCCGCTGGCCCGTGCGACGAGGGACTCGATCACGTCGCGGGCCCGGACCAGGTCCTGGATCTGCTGGTCGATCGCCTCAGCGCGGCGGCGCAGCACGTCGAGCACGTGCGCGCAGGGTGACTCGCCGCGGTCGCGGAACGCGACGATCCCACGGATCTCGCCGAGACGGAGACCCGATGCCTGACTGGCGCGGATGAAGCGCAGGCGCTCGGCGGCCTCGGGATCGTAGTCGCGGTAGCCCGAGGGCGAGCGTCGAGGCGCGTCGAGCAGACCGATCGACTCGTAGTAGCGAATGGTCTTGACGGTGAGCCCGGTCTGGGTGGCGAGTGCACCAATACGCATTGTGGTGAAATCTCCTTGACTCTCCCCCTAACTGGAGGGTTTAACCTCGATCGTAGGCGCGTGGACGCCGCAGGACCACGCGGGCTCGGCCTCGATCCCGAAGCCACCGAGAGGAGATCGACCATGAAGAGCGAAGCGCCCTACGACCTCGCCATCGTCGGCTCGGGCAGCGCGGCCTTCGCGACGGCCATCGAGGCGCGCCGTCGCGACGCGACGGTCGTCATGATCGAACACGGCCTCGTCGGCGGGACCTGCGTGAACGTCGGTTGCGTACCCTCCAAGGCCCTCCTCGCCGCGGCCGCGGTGCGTCACGAGGCGCTCGCCGAGCGCTTCGCGGGCGTGGCGACCGCAGCCTCACCGGTCGATATGGCGGCCCTCGTCGCGGGCAAGGACGAGCTTGTGGACGCGCTTCGCGCCGAGAGGTACCTCGAACTCGCCGACGTCTACGGCTTCACGATTCGCTCGGGCCACGCTCGCTTCGTCGAGGGCCCCGCGCTCGAGGTGGACGGTGCGCGACTCGAGGCGGCGAACTTCGTCATCGCGACTGGCGCCACCCCCTCGATCCCACCGATCGAGGGACTGAAGGACGTCGACTATCTCACGTCGACCTCGGTCATGGCCCTCAAGCGCGTCCCGGCGTCGGTGCTCGTCATCGGGGCCAACGCCGTCGGCCTCGAGGCGGGACAGTTGCTCGCGCGTCTCGGCGCGACGGTCACCATCATTGAGGCCCAGGGTCGCATCGCCCCCTTCGAGGAGCCAGCGATCGCCGAGGTCCTCACCGAGGTCCTCACCGAGGAGGGGATCAGCGTGCGTACCGCTGCCACCGCCCAGCGCGTAGCGCGCAGCGGCGACGGGGTGCTCGTCACCCTCGCGACGCCCGGTGGCGTCGAGTGGCTCGAGGTGGCGGCCGTGCTGGTGGCGACGGGGCGCCATCCGGCGAGCGCGGAACTCGGACTCGCAACGGTCGGGGTCGACGTCGGCGCCCGTGGCGAGGTGATCGTGGACGACGAGCTGCGCACGTCCAACTCGCGGATCTTCGCCGCCGGTGACGTGACGGGGCTCGCCCAGTTCGTCTACGTCGCGGGCAAGCACGGCACCGTCGCCGCGGCCAACGCGGTGGGCTCTGAGCACCGGACGGTTGACTACACCACGATGCCACGGGTCACCTTCACGTCCCCGGCCATCGCCTCGGTCGGGCTCACCGAGCAGGCGGCGAAGGAGCAGGGCCTGGACTACGAGGTCAGTTCGCTGCCCCTCGCCTACGTGCCGCGCGCCATCGTCAATCGCGACGTGCGCGGGCTGGTGACGATCGTGGCCGAACGCGGCTCCGGTCGGGTGCTCGGAGTCCACGTGCTCGCCGACCAGGCGGGCGAAGTGATCGCGGGGGCGGTCTACGCGATGCAGGGCGGTCTGACGGTCACCGAGCTCGCCGAGGCGTGGACGCCGTACCTGACGATGGCCGAGGCGCTCAAGCTCGCGGCCCAGTCCTTCTCGCGCGACGTGGCGACGCTCTCGTGCTGTGCCACCTGAAAGGGGGGCGGCGCGCCCGAGGGGTCATTAATTGTTCTGCTCACTACTAGATAATCACGGTAGGATGGCGCGAGAGTCTGCGAGCAGCCATGGACACACCCGACATTCAACGTGAGGCGCGAGCCCTGGGCGACCCGACCCGGTACCGCCTGTTCCGCTACATCGTCGAGGCGGACTACCCGGTCGGCGTGGCCGAACTGACCGACTTCATTTCCCTCAACCACAACGCCGTTCGCCAGCACCTCGCGATCTTGAAGGAGGCGTCACTCGTCGTTGAGCAGGTCGAGACCCGCTCGCGTCCGGGGCGTCCGGCGCTGCTCTACGAGCTGCACCCCGAGGCGGCCGGCACGTGGGGGACCAACGGCGCCTACGCCTGGCTCGCCGGTCTGCTCGCCGAGGCGATGAAGGATGGCCTCAGCGTCCACGACGTCGGCTACCGCGACGGACAGCGTCGCGCGAAGGCATACGACGGGCTCGACGGCGACGCGGCGATGGAGCGAGAACTGCTGCGCAGTGGCTTTCGCCCGGTGCGTCACCAGGCCGGCGCGACGACCGAGTACGTCCTCGAACGCTGTCCCTTCGCCGACGTCGCCGTCACGAATCCCACCGAGATCTGCCAGTTGCACCTCGGACTCGCTGAAGGCCTCGCCGACTCGATCGGCGAACTGTCAGTCGACCGTCTGGTGCGCAAGAACCCGCGCCACGCCGGGTGTCGGCTCGTCGTCTCGCACCGGCTCGACGAGTCGCCCCGCTGATCAGGCCGACGGCGTCGCGCGCGAAGCGCGGTCGCGCAGTGCCGCGGGCACGGTGATCGGCGAGGGGGACTGGTCGCTCGGTCCCGGCCCGGCGAGCAGGAGCCGGGTCGGTCGCCAGGCGAGGTTGCACGCGCTCGTGACCGCGGTGGCGACGAGCAAGACGCCCCCGAGCGCGATGGCGAGCCGGTCTCCGAGGATGAAGCCGAGCCCGAGGGCCGCGACGCTCGCATTCACGAAGACGTAGTCGACCGTCGCCCAGCGGTGGTTGAAGAGGTCGGCGAACATGAGCTGGGTGCCGTTAGCCTTCTTTGCGATCCCGCGTCCCCGCAGCGCCGACCACGCGATGAACGGGACGATCTTGTGGGCGTGGCCGACCAGTGCCACGAGCAGCCACCCCGCGAGCGCGACGACCGTCGCCGCGGTCCAGGCGACGCCGCGGTGCTCGCCGAGGTGGACGAGGACCGCGCTGGTGACCCCGAGGCCCGTCGCGACGACGAGCCAGATCGCGGAGCTGACGACGAAGACGACGTGCAGGTCGACGGGGCGTCGCCGGTGGTGGATGTAGGCCGCCAGTGACCAGAGGTGCGCCCCGAGACCCGTCGCGACCACCGCGGCACCGGCGATGGCGAGGCCGTAGACGCCAAAGAGGAGTCCCGGCGAGAGCAGGGCGACCCCGGCGAAGACCGACCAGATCGCTATCCACCCGCTGACGCGGCGGCCCGGGACGTGGGACAGCATGAACATGGGCCAGAGCTTCTCTGAGACGCTGAGGTAGGTGAGTCCGAGCCAGGCGAGCAGGCCCACGCACGCGTGGGCGAGCACGACGTGGCCGTTGAGCACGAACCACGCGCCACGACGGTCGATCACGTAGAGAACGCCGTAGGAGGCGGTTACTACGAAGCCGATCACCGCGAGACGCAGCCCAACCGTCGGCGCGCCCTTGCCCCGGGCGCGAAGCGGCGCAGTCACATTCACCACGAGCAAGATCACCGCCACGGCGGCGAAGGCGCCGCCGAGCTCGACGACGACCTCGTGGCGCGACATGAAGCCGATCGGCAACAGCCACGAGCCGGCGAGCCAGGCGAGGAACGTGGCCCGCGAGAGCCGCACCGAGCGCAGGGGCCGCTGGGTGATGACGGGGGCGAACTGGTGGATGGCACCGAGCACGCCCATCGAGAGCGTGGCGAGCATGGCGAAGTGGGCGGCCCCGACGACGACGTCGTCGGTGGGGTCGACCGTCGCGGCCGAGCGGGCGAGGACGACGGCGACACCGCAGGCCACAAGTCCCGCGGCCGCGGCGGCGAGGAAGCTGAGCGGCACCGACGGCGGTGGGACCCCGGCGGGGATGCCGGCCGGCCGTCCCGTCCATCCGCCCTTCGGCCCCGCTGGCGTCTGCGGTGTGCTCACGATCTCCTCCGACTGGTTCTGCGGCGCGATGCTGCTATTGTTCTAGTCAAGCATAGAACAATACGTGGCTCCACGGAGTCCGGGAGGTGAGTCGTGGCAACACTTGACGTTCGTCCAATCATCGCGGCGGGCGATGAGCCCTTCGACCAGATCATGTCGAC
>JAJZSX010000060.1 GCA_021849435.1 Actinomycetes bacterium
CGTTGAAGGAAGACGACGTCGTCGTCTACGCCGGACACTCCCGCTACGGCACCGGCCCGAGCTTCGGGCCGATGCCGTTTTTCTCGCGCGACTCCGCGCGTGTCTACTGGAGCCGCCCGATGCTCGTGCGCGTGGGCCTGTTGGTGCTCGTCGCCTTGGGCAGCGTCGCGGTGCCGCTCGGCCTCGAGGCGCGGTGGCGCCAGCTGGATCACGGCGTGGGATTCGCCCAGCCCGAGGTGTCGGTGATCGAGCGATCGGCGGACCAACTCGCCAAGGGCCTCGATCCCTACCGGGCCTACCTGCACAACGGTCGCGTCGTCAACGCGGTGCCGGGCTTGCCGGCCTACGAGTCGTTCTTCCCGTACTTCCCACTCATGAGCGTCTTTGGCCTGCCGTCGGCCGAGACCCACCAGGGCCTCGGCTTGACCGACGCGCGCATCATCATGTCCCTGATGACGATGATCGCGCTCGGCATCGCGCTCGCGCTCATGCGCGCGCCGCCGAGCAAGAAGATCCTCCTTGCCCAGGTGCTGGTGGCGTTGCCGACCGGGGCGCTCTTCTTGTCGACCGGTGGCGACGACATGCCGATCCTCGCGCTAATGCTGCTCGGCGTGGTCGGGCTGCAACGCCGCGAGCGCTACCTGACCGGCGTCAGCCTCGGGCTTGCCGCTGCGATGAAGTTGACCGCGTGGCCGATGGCTCTCGGCGCGCTGCTGGTGAGCCGCAACCGGGCCGGCCGCTCCACGTGGCGTTCGGTCGCCACTTGCGTGGTGGGGATCGTCGCGGTGACCGTCGTGCCCTTCGTGGTCCGTGCGCCGTGGGCCTTCGTCACCAACGTCTTCGCCTTCCCGCTCGGGCTCGCCGGCGTGCGCTCGCCGGCGGCCTCGCCGCTGCCCGGACACATCCTCACCACGCTATGGTCCCCACTCGGACACGTGCTCGCGCCCGCGATGCTGCTGGTCCTGTCGTTCTACGTGTGGCGCTACCTGCGCGAGCACTGGCCCCTGACGTTGTCCCAGTTGCTCGGCATCTTGAGCATCGCCTTCACCGCGATGATCCTGAGCGCGTCGGCGACGCGCATCGGCTACATCATCTATCCGATCAACCTGGCCCTGTGGTCGTGGGCCTTTGCGGAGGTCGATCGTCCGGCGCCCGACTTGGTGCTCGAGGCCGCCTAGAACGTCGAGGAGTTCTGGTAGATCCGGTAGGTCCAGCGAAGCGCGCCGCCCGCGCTGTTGGTCACGGTGATCCCGACGACCCAGTAGAAGGTGTCGGTGCCGGCCTTTTGGAAGAGCAGCTGGGGCGTGCCGGTTGCTCCGCCGCTCGAGAAGAGGCTCCAGCCCTGGGCCTCGAGGTGGGTCTGGTAGTAGCCGAGTAGGGAGCCCGCGCTGGTGGTGGTCGTCAGGTACGCCAGGCAGTCGTAGTCGCCGGCCCCGCCGTTGGCGTGCACGACGGGTCCGGCACTCGTGGTGTGCACCGGGACGATGAGCGCCCCGAGGATGTTGCCCGGCGGGCTGCCGGCTTGGTGACAGCCCGCGACCGGCGCGTTGGAGGCGGCGGTGGCGAGGCCGCCGACGATCACCGGCTGGGTCGTGCTCGTCGTGACCGTCGGATTGGCGACGAGGTTCACGATCATGAACGTGGCGAGGGTGACCACGGCGATACCGATGATGATCGCGGCGGGCAGGATGCTGGTCGTCGTGGTGAGGGGTGGCTTCAGGTCGTCGTTCACGCGTTCCATCCCAGGTGGTCGATCGGGCCGTGCCCGTGGCCGAGGCGCCAGTCGGCGGCTGAGGTGAGGGCCGCGAGGACGAAGGACTTCGCGTCGCGAACGCTGTCGGGCAGGGGTCGCCCGTAGGCGAGGCCGGCGGCGATGGCCGCAGCGAGCGAGCAGCCGGTGCCGTGGTCGTTGGTCGTGTCGACGCGCGGCGCGTCAAAGACGCGCACGTCGCCGCCGGTCACGAGCACGTCGGGCGCGTGATCGTCGGTCGACCCGCTCACCAGGTGACCGCCCTTAACCAGCACCGCCCGCGGTCCGAGGTCAACGATCCGACGGGCGAGCTCGATCATGTCCTCGAGGGTCGCGACGTCGCGCACGTCGACCGATGCCAGCACCGCCGCTTCGCGAAGATTGGGCGTGACGAGCATCGCCTGGGGGACCAGCGCCTCGCGATACGCCTCGACGCCGCCCTCGTCCATCAGCGCGTGGCCGGTGGTCGACACGAGCACGGGGTCGACCACCAGATTGGCCAGGCGACCGTCGCGAGCGGACTCGGCGACGGCGAGCACCGTGGCCGGCTGGGCGAGCATGCCCGTCTTCACGGCACGCACAGCGAAGTCGTCAAGGACGGCGTCGATCTGGGCGAGCACGGCGGCTGCCGTAAGGGGCGTGACGTTGGTCACGCCGAGCGTGTTCTGTGCGGTGACCGCGGTGATGGCGGTGGTGCCGTGGATGCTGAAGGCGCTGAAGGTCCGCAGGTCGGCCTGGATCCCCGCGCCGCCGCCCGAATCCGATCCCGCGATCGTGAGAGCGGTGAGTGGTTCCACGAGACAACCCTAGTAATCGGGTCACGTGTCGCGTTCCGAGCACCGCCACGCAACGCAGGTCCCCGTCGGATGGCTCGAGAGTGCTGAGTACGATTGGGAGGTGGACGAGGACATTGCGATCGGTTCAGTTCGAGCGAGTTCCCGCCTGGTCGTGGGGACCGGGGGATTCAGGTCGATGGACGTGCTCGAGCAGTCGCTGTCGGCGAGCGGCTCGTCGATCGCAACGGTCGCACTGCGGCGCGTCGACCCCTCGGTCAAGGGGTCGATCTATGAACTGCTCATGGGCCTCGGGTTCACGCTCCTGCCCAATACCGCGGGCTGCTACAGCGCCAACGAGGCAGTAAAGGTCGCCGAGCTCGCTCGCGAGGCCTTCGAGACGAACCTCGTCAAGCTCGAGGTGATCGGCGATGACGTGACGCTACTGCCCGACACCACCGAGACCCTTCGCGGCGCGCAGGAACTGGTGCGGCGAGGCTTTGAGGTCTGGGCGTACACCTCAGATGACCTCATCGTCGCTCAGCGCCTGGAGCAGGCCGGCTGTGTGGCCGTGATGCCGCTCGGCTCGCCGATCGGCTCGGGACTGGGGATCCGCAACCCCCACGCGATCTCCCTGATCGCCTCGAGGCTCGAGGTCCCGGTGCTGCTCGACGCGGGGATCGGAACGGCCTCAGACGCCGCGCTGGCCATGGAACTGGGCTGTGACGGGGTGCTCGCGGCGTCGGCGATCAACCGCGCCCTCGATCCAGTCCTGATGGCGAGTGCGATTCGTGACGCCGTACGCGCCGGCTACGCCGCCCACGAGGCCGGTCGGATTCCGCCGCGGCTGCACGCCGAGGCCTCCAGTTCGAGTCTCGGCCGCCCAGACCTCTTCGCGGAGTGAGCCGTCGCATTTGTCGGGCGGGCTAACTACACCCGTGTAGTCCCTCCTGGTACGATGGGATTGCCTCGGTCGGGAGGGACGGGAATGATGCAGCGTACGACGGGATTCAGTGGTCCACTGGTCTGTCGACTGACGGGGGTGACCTATCGTCAGCTCGACTACTGGGCAAGGACGGGTCTGGTGACGCCGTCGGTCACGCCGGCGTCGGGCAGCGGTTCCAAGCGCGCCTACAGCTACGGCGATGTCCTCGAGGTCAAAGTCATCAAGTCGCTCCTCGACGCGGGCGTGGCGCTCGCCAAGGCCCGCCAGGCCGTCGAGTGCCTCCGCGGCGCCCTCGGCGCCGACCTCGCGTCGTCGAGTCTGGTGCTCAGCGAACACGGCTCGGTCCTCGCGCACAGCGACGGCGACCTGGTCGACCTGTTGCGCGGTGGCCAGGGAGTCTTCAACATCGTTCCGCTGGGTGGGGTGGTCGCCGAACTCTCGACCACGATCAGCTCGGTCCAGGTGACAACGTCGGAGAGGGAGACCCGTTCGGCGTGAGGCCCGATGACTCCGAGGGCACCGGCGCGCATCGCCACCCCTCGTCCCTCGCCAAGCCCGCGGCGGGTTTCGCGCACCCGAGCGAGCGCATGCTCGCGAACCTCCTGACCCTTTACGGGGTGGCGTGGCGCTACGAACCGGTCGAGTTCCCGCTCGCCTGGGACGACAGCGGCCGGGCGATCCGCGGCTTTCGGCCGGACTTCTATCTGCCCGAGCACCAGCTGTTCGTCGAGCTCACGGTCTCAGAGCAACGGCTGGTCACCAAGAAGAACCACAAGGTCCGTGCCTTCCGCTCGCTCTACCCCGAACTGGACCTCGTCGTTGTCTACCAGCGCCAGTTTCGCGCGCTCCTGGCGCGCCACGACCTCAAGGCTCTGCGACTCGACGCAGCGTAATGTTGGCCTCGTGACTGATCGACTGCCGTTTCTCTACGACACCCACGTCGAACTCGGGGCGAAGATCGTCCCCTTCGGCGGCTGGGCGATGCCCCTGCAGTACCAGACCGGGACGGTGGCTGAACACCTCACCTGTCGAGCCGACGCCGTCGTCTTTGACGTGAGCCACCTCGGCACGGTGCGCTGTGACGGCCCCGGCATGTACGACGCGATCCAGGCGACGCTCACCAACGACCTCGACAAGATCGAACCGGGTCGCGCCCAGTACACGCACCTCTTGAACGAGGACGGCTTTGTCGTGGACGACATCATCGTCTGGTGGGTGGGCCCCGAGGAGTTCGACGTCATGCCCAACGCCTCTAACACCGCCGGGGTCACGGGCGCCTTGCCGGGCCGTGACGTCACGGGCGAGCGTTGCGTCCTGGCCGTGCAGGGCCCGCGCGCGCGCGAGCGCGTCGCCACCGTCGACGAGCGCTTCGCCTCGGTCGGGCGCTTCCGCGTGGCGCGATTTGACTACGAGGGCGTCGAGGTGCGCGTGGCGGGCACGGGCTACACGGGCGAGGCCGGGCTCGAGTTGAGCGTGCCCAACGCCGTGGCTCGCGAGCTGCTGCTCAAGTTGATCGCCGCGGGCGTGACCCCGGCCGGACTGGGCGCGCGCGACACGTTGCGTCTGGAGGCCGCGCTGCCGCTCTACGGCCACGAACTGACCCTGTCGTCGACGACTCTCGAGGCAGGCCTCGGCTGGGTGCTCGGTTGGGACAAGCCGACCTTCCGCGGGCGTGCGGCGGTGGAGGCCGAGCGGGCGCGCGGCGTCGCTCGGCATCTCACCGGCGTCATCGCTGACAGCCGTCAGCCGCTGCGCGAGGGGGCCGTGGTGCTCGTCGACGGCCAGAGCGTGGGCGAGCTGACGTCGGGCAACTACTCGCCGGTGCTCGAGCACGGCATTGGGCTCGCGATGGCCCGCGAGGTGCTCGAGCCGGGCCGTGCAGTCACCGTCGAGCTGCGCGGTCGCAGCATCAGCGCGACGACCGTCGCGCTTCCCTTCGTACGAAAGGCGTCCTAACGTGGCCGACTACCTTGCCCACACCGACGACGAAGTCGCCGCGATGCTGGCCTTCCTCGGCCTGAATACCCTCGACGACCTCTTCGCGCACATCCCGGCCGCGGTGCGATTGGCCGCCGGCGCGATGGGCCTACCCGACGGGCGGTCCGAGCCTGACGTCGCCGACGAGTTCACCCAGTTCACCAGGGCCAACCGCGCCACGGCGAATCAGCTGGTCTGTTTCGCCGGCGGTGGGGCGTACGACCACGAGGTGCCCTCGGTCGTGCGGGCCCTCGCGTCGCGCTCGGAGTTCGTGACGGCCTACACGCCCTACCAGCCCGAGGTGGCCCAGGGCGTGCTGCAGGCGCTCTTCGAGTACCAGACGCTCGTGTCGAGATTGAGTGGCCTGCCGGTGGCGAACGCGTCGCTCTACGACGGTGCGACCGCCCTCGTCGAGGCGCTCAACCTCGCCGGTGGTGCGACCGGGCGATCCACGATGGTGGTCTCGGCCGGCGTGCACCCGCACTGGCGCGCCGTGGTGCAAACCTTCGCTCGGGGCACGGGCCACCGCGTGGTCGTCGCGCCACTCGTGGACGGGGTGACCGACTGGTCCGGCGTCGACGTGGACGAGGCGGCGGCGGTCGTCGTCGCCTACCCCAACTACCTCGGCGTGCTCGAGGACATGGCGGCCGCGCGGGCGAACGCGACGCGCCTAGGCGGACTCTTCGTCGTGGCGGGTGACCCCGTCGCAGCCGGTGTGCTTCGAACGGCGGGGGACTGGGGTGCGGACGTCTTCGTGGGGGAGGGGCAGCCCTTCGGCACGGCCCTCTCCTTCGGGGGTCCCTACCTCGGCCTGTTCGCGGTGGCGTCTGAGCACGTGCGGCGCCTGCCGGGTCGCATCGTGGGCGAGACACTGGACACCAATGGTCGGCGGGCCTTCGTGACGACGCTACGGGCGCGCGAGCAGGACATCCGCCGCGAGAAGGCGACGTCGAACGTCTGCACCAACCAGACCCTGATGGCCGTCACGGCGGCGATCCAGCTCGGCTGGCTCGGCACCGCGGGACTGCGCCAGGTCGCGGTGGCGAGCGCCACGGGGGCCCACGCCTTGTACGACGCACTGACGACCGTCGACGGTGTCACACCCCTGGTCACGGCACCATTCCTGCGCGAGTTCGCGATTCGTCTGCCACGCCCCGCGAACGAAGTGATCGCCGCCATGGCCGGTGATGGCATCCTCGCGGGACTCGCCGTGTCGGCCCTGACCGGTGGAGCGGATCGCTCGATCGAGGGTGACCCCGCCAACGTCCTGCTCGTCGCGGTGACTGAGCGACGAACCCAACTGGAACTCGACGCCTACGTCGACGCGCTTCGAAAGGCGGTCAAGTGATGACGGCACAACCCGGCGGTCGGGCGGCCTCGATCCCACTGATGGGTCACGAGGTCGAGCCGACGATGTTCGAACTCTCCGTGCCGGGCCGCTCCGCGGCCCAGCTGCGCACCACCTCGATTCCGGCGCGGACGTTGGCGTCGATGGTGCCGGCCGAACACCTCAATCCCGAACCCCTGGTGACCGCGGATCTTGCCGAGCGCGACCTCGTCGGGCACGTCACGCGACTGACGCACCGCCAGTTCTCGGTGGACCTCGGGGCCTACCCACTCGGCTCGTGCACGATGAAGTACAACCCGAAGTTCTGCGACGGCGTCGCGGCCGATCCGGGACTCGTGACGGTGCACCCCGGCGCGCCGGCGGCCATGGTCCAGGGGTGGCTGGAACTGCTCGTCACCCTCGAGGAGCGCCTCTGTGGGATTACCGGCATGGCCGCGGCGACGCTGCAGCCCGCCGCGGGCGCGGCGGGGGAGCTGACGGGTCTGTTGTTGATGCGCGCCTACCACGACGCCAACGGCGAGCAGCGCCGGCGGGTGATCATTCCGGACTCGGCGCACGGCACCAACCCAGCCTCGGTGACCCTCGGCGGCTACGAGGTGACGACGGTGCCGTCCAACGAGCGCGGCCTGGTCGACCTCGACGCGCTGCGCGCGGCCCTCGGGCCTGACGTCGCCGGGATCATGCTCACGAACCCCAATACCGTGGGGCTCTTCGAGGAGCAGATCGTCGAGATCGCCGAGGCGGTGCACGAGGTCGGGGGCCTGCTCTACTACGACGGCGCGAACCTCAACGCCATCCTCGGCGTCGTGCGCCCCGGCGACATGGGCTTTGACATCGTGCACATGAACCTGCACAAGACCTTCGCCACGCCCCACGGCGGCGGCGGTCCCGGCGCCGGGCCGGTCGCGGTCTCGGCACGCCTGGCGCGCTTCCTGCCGGGCCCGCGCGCGACGCGGGTCGAGGGCCACTTCGAGTGGACGACCCCGGACGCGTCGATCGGGCGAGTGCACGGGTGGCACGGCAACGCCATGGTGCTCGCGCGCGCGCTCGCCTACATCGAGGTGCACGGTGCGCCGGGCCTCGAGCGCGTGGCCCAGCACGCCGTGCTCAACGCCAACTGGTTGCGCCGACGCCTCGCGGCGACGCTGCCCGCCGCCTACGACCGACCGTGCATGCACGAGTGCGTGCTGACGGCCACACCGGTGAAGGCCGCCTACGGCGTGCGAGGGCTCGACATCGCGAAGTCACTCCTTGACGAGGGCTTCCACGCGCCCACGGTCTACTTTCCGTTGATCGTCGACGAGGCGTTGATGTTCGAGCCCACCGAGACCGAGAGTCCCCAGACCCTCGAGGCCCTCGCGACGGCCGTGGAGTCCATCGTGGCGCGCGCGGCGACCGATCCCGAGTCACTGCACCGGGCACCTACGCACACGCCGGTGTCACGCGTGGACGAGGCACGCGCGGCTCGTCACCTGATCGCTACCGAGGACGACGCCGATCGCTAGGGCTCGCCGTCGGCGGTAGTGCCGCGCACCTCCAGTACGATGACCCCATGGACGCACCGCTCATTGGCGTGACGGGCCGACGCTGGTCGGCGGCGCGACTGGGCACGTCGGTCCCCGAGGCCATGTCGGGACTCGTCGTCGACGTGCACTTCGCCGACTACGCCGGGTCCATCGCGGCCGCTGGCGGCATACCGGTCCAGCTGACCCGCGACGCGCCCGTCGCGGACCTGCTTGACCGGCTGGACGGGCTCGTGCTGAGTGGGGGAGCCGACGTGGAGCCGGCCCGCTACGGCGCTGCGCCCGAGCCAGACCTCGGCGAGGTCGAGCCCGACCGTGACGCCTGGGAGCTCGACCTGCTCGAGACCGCTCGGTCCCTCGCGATGCCCGTCCTGGGCGTCTGTCGGGGTCTGCAACTCATCAACGTCGCCCACGGTGGCACGTTGCGCCAGCACGTGGACCTCGCTGACGGCGCGGGTCATCCCCAGTGGCACGTCGACGGGCGTGTGGCCACCCACGGCGTCACCACGGTCGCGGGCACGGAGCTGCGCGGGCTCGTCGGGACGACCCTGCAGGTCAACTCCCTGCACCACCAGGTCATCGAGGCTGTCGGCGCCGACCTCGTCGTGAGCGCCTACGCGACCGACGACGTGGTCGAGGGCTTCGAGACGAACGACGGGCGGATCCTCGCCGTGCAGTGGCACCCCGAACTGCTCGCCAAGCCCGACCCGACCTTCGCCTGGATCGTCGCGAGCAGCCGTCGCTACCTCGCCCAGCACCGGCTCAGCGGACGGTGACCGCCATGCCGAGGGCAAAGGCGAGGCCCGAGAGCACCGGCGTGGCGAGCACGACGGCCGCGGCGTAGCCCCAGTGATGCTCGCGCTGCAAGAGCGCGGGAATGGCAAAGGCCGACGAGAATGTCGTCAGGCCGCCACAGAAGCCGGTGAGCACGATGGCGTGCAGGTGCGCGTCGGCAGCGCCGGTGAGCCGGTAGACGATCCAGCCGGCCACGAAGGCGCCCAGCACGTTCGCGCCGACGGTCGCCCAGGGCCGTCGCGTCGGGTGATGGCGGCGCACCAGGTACTCCATGACAAAGCGCACGGCGGCGCCCAGCGCACCCGCGATCGTGACGAGCAGCAGCGTCATGGGTGGTGGCGCAGTCCGAGCCAGGCGGCGAGGACGCCGCTCGCGAGCGAGCCGACCGCGACGAGAATGCTGACGACGACCGAGAGATGCCAGATCGCCGCCCAGGCCGCGACCAGGCTCGAGTAAGACGTGAAGCCCCCGAGCAGCCCCGTGATCAGGAGCAGGCGCCACGGGTCGTTCGGGTCGTGGGCGCGCAGTGACGTGCGCAACAGCCAGGTTGCGACGTACACGCCCAACACGTTGATGACGAGCAGGACCCAGGGCACCTGGGTCGTCCAGTCGGTCGAGCCGGCCGGAATGTGCTGGAGCTTCAGGGCGAGGTCTCGAATCAGCGTGCCAACGCCACCACCAGCGAGAACGGCACCTAGGGCCAGCGCGAACTGTCTCGGTGGCAGGGTTATGTTCGCTGGCATCTGTCTCGGTAGGCTAGTCGGTGCCGGCCCGGCGAATCGGCGACTGAGCCCGCCGCGAGCCTCTCGACGTAACTTTACATAACGTACATTATCGGCGTTAGCCTGAGAGGGTCCTGGTATACTTTTCCTCATGCGTCGGCTGCTCGGATCCGTGGTGT
>JAJZSX010000061.1 GCA_021849435.1 Actinomycetes bacterium
GCTGAACATCTTTCCCGTTCCCGACGGCGACACCGGTACGAACATGGCCCTCACGGTCGAGTCGGTGGTCGACGCCTTTGGCCCGTTGGCCGACGACGCCTCGATGGACGAAGTGTGCACGGCGATCGCCCGCGGCTCGCTGATGGGAGCGCGCGGCAACTCCGGGGTCATCTTGTCCCAGCTGCTGCGGGGCCTCGTCGAGAAGTTCAAGTCCGTGGCGGTGATCACGCCCGCCCTGCTCGCTGAGTCGCTCAGTCACGCCGACGTCCTGGCCCGCCAGGCGGTCGTGCGGCCCGTGGAGGGCACCATACTGTCGGTCGCCCGCGCGGCCGCCCAGGGGGCGAACGCCGCGTCGGCGTCGCTCTCCAAGGTCGTGCGTGGCGCGCGGGACCGGGCGCGCGAGGCCCTCGCCCACACGCCCGAGCAGCTGCCCGTGCTGAAGCAAGCCGGCGTCGTCGACTCCGGGGGCACCGGATTGCTGCTCTTCTTTGACGCGCTCTGTCACATCGTGAGCAACGACGCGCTGCCCGTGCCGCCCTCGGCCGACTCGCTCGACGTGCATGACGTCACCGGGGCGCGCATGATGCCCGACGCCGACGGCTCGCCACGTTATGAGGTCATGTACCTGCTCGAGGCCGAGGACGAGGCGATGCGGGCCTTTCGCGACGTGTGGTCGGGCCTCGGCGACTCCATCGTCATCGTGGGCGGCGACGGGCTCTACAACTGCCACATCCACACCGACGAGATCGGTGCGTCGATCGAGGCCGCGCTCGATGCGGGACGACCACGTGAGATCCGGGTGACCGATCTCGCCGAGCAGGTCCTCGAGGAGCGATGGGTGCGTGACGCCGCGGCCGCCGCCATCGAGGCCGACGAGCCGCCACCGACGACGGCCGTCGTCGCGGTCGTCGCCGGCGAGGGGATCGGCCGGATCTTCCGATCTCTGGGCGTGCGGGCCCTGGTGGCTGGCGGCCAATCGATGAATCCGTCGACCGCCGACCTGGTCGAAGCGGTCCAGGCGACGGGCTCGACCCAAGTCGTGGTGTTGCCGAACAACTCGAACATCGTGCCGGTGGCGAACCAGGTGGACGCGCTGGTGGACGCCGCGGTGTCGGTCGTGCCCACCACCTCGATCGTGGGCGGGTTCGCCGCCCTGCTCGCCTACGACCCGAACGCCGACGCGGCGACCAACGTCGCCGCGATGACCGACGCCGCTCGGCACGTCGCCTCGGGCCAGGTGACCCGCGCGGTGCGCGACGCCACCACCGACGCCGGCTTCGTTCACGAGGGTGACTGGATCGGGGTCGACGCCGACGCGGTCCGGTCCATCGCCGAGTCGGTCGAAGCGGCGAGCATCGCACTCTTGAACTCGATGATCACCGAGTTCCACGAGCTCTTGACGATCATCGAGGGCGAGGGGTCCACGCCCGCGGTGACCCGCCAGATCACCGAGTTCGTGGGCGAGACCCACCCGCTCGTGGGCGTCGAGGTGCACCACGGGGGTCAGCCGCTCTACCCGTACTTCTTCGGTCTCGAGTGAGCGAGCGGGCGCCGCGACGGCTGCGCCAGCTCGGCGAGGTTCCCGTTGAGCAGTTGCGCCACGTCGGGGCCAAGCGCGCCGCGGCGCTGCGCTCGATCGGACTGGCGAGCGTCCTTGACCTCTTGACCCACTACCCGCGCCGCTACCTCGACCGAACCCGGCGCGTGGACGTCTCGGACCTGAGCGTGGGCGACGAGGCGGCGGTGTTCGGCGCCGTGAGCGCCGTCCGGTCGCGCCGGACACGCCAGGGTCGGTCGATGGTCGAGGTGACCGTGGTCGACGGCGACGCCGCGCTCGACGTCGTCTTCTTCAACCAGGCGTGGCGGGCGACCCAGCTGCCCGTGGGGACCCAGGCGCTGTTCTTCGGCAAGGTCGGCGACTACCGTTCGCGGCGCCAGATGGCCAATCCCGTGGTCGACGTGATCGTGGGCGCGTCGGGCGACGAGCGTGACGCCAACCGCGTCGGGCGGATCGTGCCGATCTACCCGGCGTCGGGTAAGGCCGGGCTGACGAGCTGGGAGCTCGGCGGCTTCGTCGACGAGTCGCTGCGCCGCGCCGGACCATTGCTGGATCCCGTGCCACACTGGGTGCTGGCCGAGCACGGACTGATCTCGCGCACCGACGCGTTCTGGGGGATCCACCTGCCCGGCGCGAGCGACGACGTCGAGCCGGCCCGGCGCCGACTGGCCTTTGACGAGTTCCTCCGGCTCCAGGTGCTGCTCGCCCTGCGACGGCGTCGCCTGGAGCGAGAGTCGGCGGGGATCGCGCACCGCGTCTCGCTCGCCGACCTCGAGCCCGAGTCCGGCGACGCGGCGTCGTCGCTGCTCAGTCGGTTCCTCGGCGGTCACCGCTACCAGCTCACGGCCGCCCAACGTCGCGTGCTCGGTGAGATCGTGGCCGACCTCGCTTCGCCGGTGCCGATGCACCGGCTGCTGCAGGGTGACGTCGGCAGCGGCAAGACGATGGTCGCCCTGGCCACGATGCTGGTTGCGGTCAACGACGCCCAACAGGCCGCCTTGATGGTGCCCACCGAGGTCTTGGCCGAGCAGCACGTCGCGTCGATCCGCGCGGACCTGGCGGACCTGCGCGTCGATGATCCCGGGGTGCTCGGCGGCACGCGCCCGCTCGTCGTGCAGCTGTTGAGCGGCCGACTGCGCGCGAGCGAGCGCCGCGACGCGCTCGCACGACTCGCGCGTGGCGAGATCGACGTGGTGGTGGGCACGCACGCCCTGTTGACCGAGGACGTCGCGTTCAAGGCCCTGGGCGTGGTGGTCATCGACGAGCAGCACCGGTTCGGGGTCGAGCAGCGCGCGGTCCTGCGCGCCAAGGGCTCGGGTCAGTCCGGACTCGACGCCGTGCCGGACCTGCTCGTCATGACGGCCACCCCGATCCCGCGCACGGCGGCGATGGTGCTCTTTGGGGACCTGGAGCGATCCGTGCTCGACGAGCTACCGGGCGGGCGGGTGCCGATCACCACGCACTGGGCGCGCTCGGCGACCGAGCTCGCGGCGTGCTGGCTACGCGTGCGCGACGAGGTCGCCGCCGGACACCGGGCCTACGTCATCTGTCCGCTCGTCGAGGAGTCCGAGGGGATCGAGGCGGCGAGTGCGGTCAAGGAGCACGCGCGCTTGTCGGCCAACGAGTTGGCGGGACTGCGCGTCGGGCTGGTGCACGGCCAGATGAAGGGTCCAGACAAGGAAGCGGCGATGAACGACTTTCGCGCCGGGCGCCTCGACGTGCTCGTCGCGACCGTCGTCATCGAGGTCGGGGTCGATGTGCCCGAGGCCACGGTGATCGTGATCGAGGACGCGTGGCGATTCGGGCTGGCCCAACTGCACCAGCTGCGGGGCCGGGTCGGCCGCTCGAACCTCGCGAGCCACTGCTACGTGCTCGGTGAAGCCCCGTCGCCTGACGGCCAAACCCGGCTGGAGGCGCTCGTGGCCTCGACGGACGGCTTCGTCCTGGCCGAGGTCGACCTCGCGCTTCGCGGCGAGGGCACGATCCTCGGGGCTCGTCAGCGTGGCACCAGCGACCTGCGCCTCGCCTCGTTGACGAGGGATGGTGATCTCCTCGACGCGGCGAACGATGCGGCCGGCCGGCTCGTCGTCGAGGACCTGACCGACCAGCCGGCCCTCGTCGACGAGCTGCGCCTCTTCGTCGAGCCCGACGAAGCCGAGTACCTCTTCAAGTCGTGAGACCACGTAGCCTGAGTGGGTGCGTGTAATCGGAGGCGTGGCTCGCGGTCGGCCGCTCAAAGCCAAGTTCCCGTCGACGGTGCGCCCGACGACGGACTACGCCCGCGAGGCGATCTTCTCCATGCTCGAGAGCCGCGGTGGACTCAGCGGGCTCGTCGTGGCGGACCTGTACTGCGGATCCGGGGCGATGGGGATCGAGGCCCTGTCGCGAGGGGCCGCCGAGGTCTACTTCGTCGACGCCGACCCCGAGTGCCTGAACGCGGCTCGCGCCAACCTGGCGCCGCTCGGCCTCGCCGGTGAGGCCCACTTCGTGCGAGCGACGCTGCCTGGCTGGCGGCCCCCGCACCCCTTTGACCTGATCGTGGCCGACCCGCCCTACGGTCCGCTCGACGTGGCGGCCCTGCTCGCGGGCCTCGCCGCGCAGCGCGTGATCATCGAGAACGACCGCTACGCCGATGCCCCTGCGGGGTGGGCAGTCACCAAGACCAAGCACTACGGCACTACGCTCGTGACGATGTTGGAACCGGACGAGCGAGGGGCGCCATGACAGTCGGTCTCATCCCGGGATCCTTCGACCCGTTCCACAATGGACACCTGGAGATCGTCGAGCGTGCCTCGCACATCTTCGACGAGATCGTCGTGGCCGCGATTCGCAATCCCCAGAAGTCCGAGCCGTTGTTCGACCTGGACGAGCGGCGCGAGATGATCGCCGAGAGCTGTGCGCACATCAAGTCGGTGCGCATCGTCTCGATAGCGACACTCCTGGTCAACGTGGCTAAAGACGTCGAGGCGACGGCAATCGTGAAGGGGTTGCGCGCCGTGTCGGACTTCGAGAGCGAGCTGCAGATGGCCCAGATGAACCGGTCGCTGTCGGGCGTGGAGACCCTGTTCATCCCGACCAGTTCGAACCATTCCTTCATCGCGTCGCGACTGCTGCGCGAGGTGGCCCGCTACGGCGGCAACGTCGACGCCTTCGTGCCGACCTGCGTGGCGGCCCGGCTCAAGACGAAAATGGAGGGCCTGCGGTGACGTCATTTGACGGGTACGACCCCGACGAGTTTCCAGCCGAGTCGGCCCGGCACGCGCGCCGCGACATCGAGGCCGACCTACGACAACTGATAGACCTGATCAGCTCGGCGAAACAGATGCCGTTGTCCAATTCGGCGCTCATCGCTCGCGAGGAAGTCCTCGGACTCCTCGACGACGCCTTGCGCGACCTGCCCGACGAGATCCGCGAGGCGCGATGGGCCCTGCGCGACCGCGAGGAGCTGATGGCCGCCGAGATGCACAAGGCCCAGCAGCTGATGGACCAGGTGCGCGCCGAAGCCGCGCGGATGGTGGACAAGACCGAGATCGTGCGCCAGTCCCGGCTGAAGGCCGACGAGATCATCGCCCAGGCCCAGGCCCAGGCGCGCCAGATGATCAACCAGTCCGAGGACTTCATCGACGGCAAGCTCGGCAACTTCGAGATCGTGCTCGAGCGGCTGCTCAAGACCACCCGGTCGGGCCGCGAGCGCCTGAACTCCCAGGGCCTGCCAACCTCGTTGCTCGACGCGCGCCCGAGCGAGAACGACTTCCTCAGCCCCGAAGCGCCGCCGGCGTCCCACGAGGCGCCACCGGCCGACTCGTCCTTCTTTGACCAGGACGCCTTCTAGGGCCGTGGCCTCGCCCTACCTCGTCGCGATCGCCCAACTGGTCCGCAACAGCCCCTCGACCATGTCGGTCGCCTTCGAGGCGCCCTTTGACGAGCCACGCGAGTTCGAACCTCGCAGCCCCGGCGAGACCGACGTCGCGCCCGAGGCGAGCGTGCGGGTGAACCTGCGCTTGGAGAGCTTCAGTGGGGGGCTGCGGGCCCGCGGTGAGGTCCATGCGCCGTGGTTCGGGGTCTGTCGTCGCTGTTCCAAGCCCATCGACGGCGAGGTCAGTGTCAAGGTCGACGAGCGCTTCGTGCTCGAGCGCGGTCCCGAGGACGATCTGGCCTACCTCTACGAGCACGACGAGGTCGACCTGGCCCCGCTGGTGCACGACGCGGTCTTCCTTGACCTGCCGCTCGCCCCGACCTGCCGGCCCGACTGCCAGGGCCTGTGCCCGTACTGCGGAATCGACCGCAACGAGGCCACGTGCGACTGCCGCGCGCCGTCAGACGCGCGCTGGGCTACACTTGACGGACTTCGATTCGCGGACGAGTCCGACGAATCGAACCCCGAGTGACGACTCGGCCGCTCGAAGCGAAAGAGATGATCGATGGCTGTACCGAAGAGGAAGACAAGCAAGGCCAAGAGCCGGAGCCGCCAGGCGGCCAACTGGCGCCTCGAGCGCCCGGCTCGCAGCGTGTGCCCCCAGTGCGCCACCGCCAAGTTGCCCCACGTCGTGTGCCCGAACTGCGGTTGGTACAAGGGTCGAGTCGCCGTCGAGGTCAACTGAGTTGACGCTGCCCATCGCATTGGACGCGATGGGCGGCGATTACGCGCCGGCCGAGATTGTGGCCGGGGCGCGCCGCGCCGTTGACGAGTTGGGACTGAGCGTCACGCTCGTCGGGGTTCCCGAGCTGGTGGGGGACCCGATGGGTCTCGAGGTCGTCGCCTGTTCCGAAGTGATCGCCATGGACGACGACCCGGCCGCGAGCGTGCGGACCAAGAAGGACTCGTCGCTGGTGCGCGCCGCCGAACTGGTGCGCGACGGCAAGGCGAGCGCCATGGTCTCGGCCGGGAACACCGGTGCGACGATGGCCGCCGCACTGCTGCGCATGGGCCGGCTGCCCGGGGTCATTCGGCCATGCATCGCGATTCCGCTGCCCAATCCCGGCACGAGCCCCTCGGTGTTCGTCGACGCCGGTGCCAACGCCGAGTGCACGCCCGAGATGCTCGTGCAGTTCGCGACGATGGGCGCGACCTTCGCCGCCGCCCGATTCGGCACCACCGACCCCTCCATCGGGCTGCTCTCGATCGGCGAGGAGTCCTCCAAGGGCACCCCGCTGGTCAAGGCGACCCACGAGTTGCTCGCGGCCTCGGGACTGCGATTCGCGGGCAACGTCGAGGGCCGCGACCTCATACCCTGCCCGGTGGACGTCGTGGTCACCGACGGATTCACGGGCAACGTGGCCCTCAAGACCCTCGAGGGAGCGCTCAAGTTCGTCTTCTCGACGATGCTCGGGGTCTTTGGCACCGACGACGAGACCCGCGCGGCGGGCAATGCGCTCTTGCCGCACCTGATGCCGATCGTGGCGTCCCTGACGCCTGAGAACCAGGGTGGCGCGATGCTGCTCGGACTCAAGGGGATCTGCGTGATCAGCCACGGCTCGTCCAACGCCACGGCGATCATGAACGCGCTGCGCGTGGCCGCCGAGATGGATGCCGCCCAGGTCGTCAACCGCCTGAGGACCGCGATCCGACCTGATTAGGGCGACGAACTCCCTACCGGCGGTCACGAAATAAGTAGTGTTGACGTCGAGGCAAAGGAGTGTCCATGACCGCGGACGTCGCACCACCACCGCTGGACCGTTCAGCCATCTTGCAACTGGTGCAGCGCGAATTGGCGGAGATTCTCGAGAAGCAGCCGAGCGACATCTCCGAGGACGCGAACTTCAGTGACCTGGGTGCCGATTCGCTGGCGCTGATCGAGCTGGTCGAGGCGCTCGAGGAGCACCTCGGCCAACAGGTGGCGGGGTTCCACATCGACGACGAGGATCTCGAGGGCCTGGCCTCGGTCCGCGACGCGGTCGAGTACGTGGCGGCGAAATTACAAGTCTCCTAGCGGAGTCTGGCCAGTTGCCCTCATCACGAGACGCACTGGCGCAGCGCCTGGGACTGCGCGACGACAGCGCAGTGCTGCTCGTGGCGCTCACCCACTCGAGTTACGCCGCGGAGCACGCGTGCGCGTCCAACGAGCGTCTCGAGTTCCTCGGTGACGCGGTGGTCGACCTGGCCATCGCCGACCTGATCGTGACGGCGTACCCGGCGCTGGACGAGGGCTCGGGCTCGCTCGTGCGCTCGCGCGTGGTCAACGAGGAGGCGCTCGCCGAGGCCGCGACGCGCCTCGAGCTCGCCCGATACCTGCGCGTCGGGCGCGGCGAGATCAAGTCCCGCGGACTGCAGCGCCCCTCGATGCTCGCCGACGCCTTCGAGGCCGTCGTGGCGGCGATCTACCTCGAGCGCGGCTACGATGTCGCCCGGGACTTCGTCCAGGAGATCCTCGGCGCGGAGGTGGCCAACGCCGCGCGCGAGCCCGACGAAGTGGACCCCAAGACCCGGCTGCGCCAGTGGGCCGAGGCGAACGGACTGGGCACCCCGACGTACTCGACCAGTGCCAGCGGGCCAGCGCACGCCACGACCTTCGAGGCGACGGTGCTCGTCGACGGCGCCACGCGCGGGGTCGGCCACGGCCGGTCCAAGAAGAGTGCTGAGTCCGAGGCCGCGCGCGCGGCGTGGGAGGGTCGAGGCGATGCCTGAACTACCCGAGGTGGAGACCGTGCGGGCCTCGCTCGCGCGTGACCTCATTGGCAAGAAGATCAAGTCGGCCATGGTCACCAACGGGCGGGTCGTTCGCCGCCACAAGTCCGCCAAGGACTTTCGCGCGCTCATCGAGGGGCGAACCGTGAAGTCGGCCGAGCGATTGGGCAAGTACCTCGTCTTCGCCCTGGACAACGGCCACCACCTGGTTGTGCACCTGGGCATGTCGAGTCAACTGCTGCGCGCGAAGAACCCGAAGGTCCCCAAGCCCAAGCACACCCACGTCGACTTCACCCTCAGCCCCGCGGGCGAGTTGCGCTACGTCGACCCGCGCACCTTCGGCGAGCTCTTCGTGTCCCAGCCACCCGAGGACGGCGCGAGCGTCGAGATCTCCAAGTTCGCCCGCCTCGCCATGGGTGGCGACGGCCTGGGCCTGCGCAAGCGCGTGCCCGAGCTCGCGCACCTAGGCATCGACCCGCTCGAGGACCAGCTGGGCTGGGACCGCTTCGCGGCGATCCTGCGCAGCCGCACCACGCCGCTGAAGGTCGTACTCACCGATCAGGAGATCATCGCCGGACTGGGCAACATCTACGCTGACGAGGTGCTGTTCACCGCCGGACTGCGCTACGACCGGGCGGCCGACTCCCTGTCCACGATCGAGATCCGCCGGCTCCACCGGTCGATCACCGAGGTCCTGACCGAAGCCATCAAGTACGGGGGCTCGACCCTCGCCGATGAGCAGTTCGTCGACCCCGACGGCAAGCCCGGGACCTTTCAGAACTACCACCAGGTCTACGGTCGCGAGGGCCAGGCGTGCTTGCAGTGCCGACGGCTCATCGAGCGCACCGTTGTGCGCGGCCGGGCGACCTTCTACTGCCCGAACTGCCAGGCCTAGGGCCCGGCGGTGCGCTCGAAGGTTGGTAGCGTCTACGCGTGTTTCTAAAGCGACTGACCATGAAGGGCTTCAAGTCCTTCGCCGACAACACCGTGCTGGAGTTCGAACCCGGTGTGACCGCGGTCGTCGGACCGAACGGATCGGGTAAGTCCAACGTCGTCGACGCCGTCACGTGGGTCCTCGGCGCCCAGAGCACGCGGGCGCTGCGCAGCGCAAAGATGGACGACGTCATCTTCGCCGGGACGGCCAACCGCGCCGCCCTGGGTCGGGCCGAGGTGTCGCTCACCCTCGACAACGCCTCGGGCCGTCTGCCCGTGGACGGGGCTGAGGTCACGATCTCGCGGACCCTGTTTCGAAACGGTGACTCCGAGTACGCGATCAACGGCACCGTCTGTCGGCTGCTCGACGTCCAAGAGTTGCTCGGCGACTCGGGTGTCGGTCGCCAGCAGCACATGATCATCGGCCAGGGCCAGCTCGACTCGATCCTGAACTCGAGCTCGGAGAACCGGCGCGCGGTGATCGAGGAGGCGGCCGGGGTGCTCAAGCATCGGCGCCGCAAGGAGCGCGCCGAGCGACGGCTCTCCCAGACCCAGGAGAACCTCGAGCGCCTGGGCGATCTCGTGCGCGAGGTTCGCCGTCAGATGCGTCCCTTAGAGCGTCAGGCGGCCTCCGCGCGCAGCTACGCCGACGTCGAACGCGAGCTGCGCGACGCGCGCCGTGCCCTGTTCGCCCAGCGCCTCGAAGCCTTCGGCCGACGCGCGCTCGAGATCGACGCGGGACTCGCCGAGGCCAAGCGCGACGAGGAGACGGTTCGTCGTGAGATGGTCGTCCTCGACGCTCAGGCCACGGCGACCGCCGCCGAGATGGCGAGCCGGCGCGAGGAGCTGTTGGCTTCAACGCTCG
>JAJZSX010000062.1 GCA_021849435.1 Actinomycetes bacterium
GACGATGACGTTTGGATCAAGGACCGCGCGCAACTCAGCGCGGACTCTGACGGGAGCGATGCTGAGCTTCGAGAGCGAGTGCCATCGCCTCGTCCTCGTTCATCGTCTCGTGCGCCCAAATCTGATCCAGTAAGTCCAGTCCGAGGTCGCGTCGCAGGGCCTCTTCGATGACTTGGCTCTCGCCCTTGCCAGTTCGAGCCGCGCGTATCTTCACCGCTCGTAGGACCTCATCTTCGACCGTGAGTGTCGTTCTCGCCTTTGCCACATACCCATCTTAGCATCAAGATGACACGACTGCAGGCCCACTCGGCGAAGGAGGTTACAGGTGTCACTACTCTGGCTCCGTGCCTGCACCGCCGACAACCCATAGGTTCAGAGCCGTAGGCCAGGGACGCGGGTGCGCTCCAGGGCGTGCATCAGGTAAGACGATTGGCGCCAAGGAACCATTTGCTTTATCTCGGTAGTTCCCCCGCCACCAGTAGAAGTGCAGATCAGGGCCGGTGGGAAAGCACCGGCCCTTCTGTTAGAGGTCCGGTGATGGTTTCGTCGTAGGTCATTGCGATGCACGTAGCTGCGCGAGCTGACCTTCGATCGTTGAGACCATCTCCTCCGGGATGCCCTCGATTTCGTCGCGAGACGCAGCAATGGCAGCAGGAGCCCTCTCTAAGAGGTCGACGACGACCTCTGTCGCACGTTCACGCGACATTCCCCATCGCACCGCCTCATTCACGATTCGCTCAACCGTCAGACGATTCGCACGGTGGATGTTGTCGATGTACATCGCCAATCGATCATCGCCGTAGTACAGCGTGCACATGAGGTCGTAGAGGGGTGTCAGCGTCAGCGCACCATCTTCTGTGTGCAACAACGAGAAGTTCTTGGCGTGTGCATCTCCGTTACCGATGAGCGCGTTGACAGTGACCGCTTTAAGAAGTCGATCCAAGGAGTCCGGTGCGGCAACATCCCGCAGGATACCAGCGATGCGCAGAAGCGACGGTCCTCCGTCCTCTTCGTACTTTGTCTCTGGCGCCACGCCGGTTGCCTGGCAGAAGTCTTCTTGGTGGATGCGCCGTACCGTGCCGTCTGCTGCAACAACTCGGTCGTAACGATCGACAACGATGAGCTTGCGCCCTCCGATCTTTGTCGTCCCGACAGATGCAACATCCAGTCCGAGATGCTTGGCTACGCGCATACAGAACGCTTCGTTCTCGACGGTGTCGGGGAACGCCGCGACCTCCGGCTTGAGAATGTGTGTCGATGGCGTCCCGTCGACCGGTCGTCCCCAGGAGCCGTCTTGCATGCGGGTCAGGACCAACTTCTGCTGTACGCCCGCTAGGGAGATTCGCACCCGCCCACCGACTCCAAGCGGAGCGCTCTTGAGATCTCTGACGAGAACGTCGATTTCGTCGGGGCTGAGCGGCTCCGCCGTAGTCGTGGTTGGCGCTGGAGGCGCCGAATCCTCGATCGGCTGGATCACAACCGCGCCAGCGCAATCCCTACCGAGGGCGCGGATCAATCCGTACGTGTCGCGCTCGGGGACGTGGACGTCCCGGGCGATTGATTTTCGTGACTCGCCTTCAGGCAGTAAACCGTCCAGGAATGGGCGAACGACCCCTTGTGTGTAGCGACGGGAACTGACGGGCAGCGAGAGCGACAAGAGCGGGGTGCCCAACGGGTACTTCCTCAGTGCCTCCTCCGTGTAAACCAAGCGGGTCCGGTCCCGATCGCGGTGGATGACGGCCACTCGCTCGCCATAGAGCCAGACAGCGAGTTCGTCAGCCACTACCAATCCGCCTTGTCCAGCGTCATGCGAACTCCGAGTCGCCGCAGCACTCCGAGCAGTCGTTTCACCTGCTCTGTCTCCTTGCCGCTTTCCATCTCGGACAGGTAACTGCGTCGAATCCCTGCCTTCTCCGCCAACTGGGCTTGAGTCAGCCCAGCCTCCGTTCGGTAGTAACGCACGGCATCGCCGAGGGATGCAGGCGTATAGATCCTGAAGGGGCCCCGGTCCGGAGTGGCTTGGTGGTCTGTCGGCATAATCCAACATTGTAGCAAAGATGGGATATCCCGACAAGTACTCTTTATCGGAATATTCCGACTCCTCTGCAAGGCCAGGATAACCCGCACGGCAGATTGGAAAGGGGACAGCAGCCCGACCCCTCGCTGCACACCAAAGAGCAGCCCGTCGATGATTTCGTCTGGCGGCGACTTTGACACCATTGGAGAAGTTCACTGAATTAGTTGCGCTGTCTACTTGAATCCGCCGTTCAGTTTTCGAGCGTTGCCGACAATACCGAACCCTCTACAGCGATAAGGGTGTGCAGGCTGGTGTACACCAGAGGTGTTGCATGCACTTTCATCAGGAAGAATAAAGATCACATCATCACGAACTGGCCCTTCATCACAGTTCCCCGCCACCAAGTAGTCCATGAACGAAGTGGAAGGCCCAGGGGAATCCTGGGCCTTCGTGCTCTCCAGTGCCCTTCGAGGGGCGTCCTGTCACCGTTAGGTCCATAATCCGTCGTGCAGCTGCACGTCCTGCATACTGCTGCCCACCACGACGATTAGCGTTCTATGGGGGTATCCACTTAACCGGAGCAACCCTGGTCAGAGGACCCGATAGATCCAGCGTTTGTGCGGATTACTCCGCTCAGATGGATACCCCGTAGCGTTCTATCGACTCGGTCAGGTGGGCGGGCCGGCCCCGTCGTCGCGATGGTGCCAGGGGCACCTGGGGACCGGACGGTCTTCAACTATGCCGGGTCAGACCCAGCCAAGACCGGCAGGAGCACGGCACCGTTGGCATTGGGCCGGTCGATGAGGATGTCGATCTTGTGTGAGGGCATGGGTTGAGCAAAATAGAAGCCCTGGCAAGCATCACAATCGATCTCGGAGAGAAACTCGTGCTGTTCGAGTGTCTCGACTCCTTCCGCTACCACCTTGATTCCAAGTGTGCGGCTGAGCGAGACAATCGAGGCGACGATGGCTTGGCTCGAGCGTCCCTGGTCGAGCCGTTCGATGAACGTCTGGTCAATCTTGAGGATGTCCGCTGGGAATCGGTCGAGGTAGTTGAGTGAGGAATATCCGGTGCCGAAGTCGTCGAGGGAGAGGTTCACGCCGATCTGCTTGAGATCACCCAGGACGAGTAGCGCTCGCGCACTGTCGTGGATCAGCACGCTCTCGGTCACCTCCAAGGTGAGGAGTGCGGGTTCGGTCCCGGTATTCGAACCCCCCAGAATCGCTTTGACTGATTCGACGAAGCCCGGCTCCATGAGTTGGAAGGGCGAGATGTTGACTGATATCCCCAGAGGCACGGCCGAGTCGACGTCCGACCAACGACGACGATCCGCGCACGCCTGAGAGAGGACCCACGCGCCGATGGCGCCGATCAGTCCGGCCTCTTCGGCCAGGGGAATAAGCACGGACGGTGAGATTGGACCGTAGGTCGGGTGAGTCCAACGCAGAAGAGCCTCGAACCCGATGATGTGCCGATTCGTCGTGTCGACGATGGGCTGGTAGTCGACGTGCAGTTCCTGATTCTTCACCGCGGTATGCAGGTCAAACTTGAGCGCAGTGAGTCGGTCGGTCGCCTGTTGTTCGTGCACGTCGATGATTTGGTGGTGTCCGCCGCCTTTGGCTTTGGCCTGGTACATAGCCATGTCGGCTCGATGAAGAATGTCCTCGGCGCTTTCGCCGTGATCGGCAAAGGCGATCCCCACACTGGCGCTCATGCCAACGGGACCGCACGACAGTTCGAACGGCGCCATCAACGCGCCCGAGATGCGCTCTGCGATCGCGTCCACCTGCGAGGGATGATCGAGGTCCTCGCACACCATGACGAACTCGTCGCCGGACAGACGCCCGAGCACGTCACTCGGACGGTGCAGGTCGCCCAGACGTTCCGCCACGGCAATCAACAGTTCGTCGCCGACGCGGTGACTATACGTGTCATTGACTGCTTTGAACTGGTCGAGGTCGGCGAAAAGAACCGCCGGCAACCTTCCCGATCTGATTGCCCGTAGGATGGCGAACTCTAGCAACTCCACCACGAGCACCCGGTTCGGCAACCCCGTGAGAGCATCGTGCAGTGAGCTGTAGTGCGAACGCGCAGAGGCTTCTGACAGCGCGGCTCGAGCCTGAGCATTGAGAAGGTAAGCGGCAGCGACATCGGCGAGTGTTTGGGCCGCTGCCATCGTCTCTTCCTCTAGCGAACCGGGCTCGTCGCGGTATAGGTCAAGCGCGCCGAGCCGGTCGGCTCCGCTTCGCAAAGGGAATGTGAACACCGCCCTTAGCCCTTCTTCGAGGGCACGGCTCGTGAACGTTGGGAAACGGCCTTCCTTGCGTAGGTCGGCCACCGATACCGCTTCGCCCGAGTTGTAAGCCAGAAGGCAAGGCCCTTCGCCCAACTCAGTCTGTAGCTGTTCGTATAGCAACGCCGACTCATCCGATGCGGCGACGTAGCGGGGATCGGCACCGGGCGTGATGAGAGTCACCCCGGCGCCGGTGATTGGCAGAATCTCCACGATTCGCTCCACCAGACGGTCAAGGATCCGCTGAATGGGAAAGTCGGTCACCATCGTGCGGGCGAACTCGCTCAGCACATTTGAAAGTTGTTTCTCTCGCGACACAAGACCCCCAATCACACACGTCGATGTCCGCGGGGTCCGAGCGGTCAACTGAAAGCGTCAACTACTCGGAGCATATCGGGCACTCGTTCCTACTGGTCGTTGGCCAAGTTAAGGTTTTCGCTGATGGTCGACGGAGACCCGTCTCCGACAGCCTTGGGGTTCCGTTTTTGGGGGCCAGGTCGTCGCAGCGGCGATGATCGACCGCATCGTGCACGACGCCGAGGTGTTGACCACGAAGGGTTTGAGTTGCCGACTCTGCGCACGCGAGCGAGAAACGCTGCCGAGCGGGGCGCTCACCGCTGAACGCGTCGAAGGATAATGTGACCCAAGATGATCACTTCTCGAACTTCGGGAGTGCCCAGTTTTCGCCCGTCAGCGGCACAAGTGCGTCGACTTGGCGCCATAGGGGACGGCGGTACCGATCCGACGGTGCGGATGCGCCCCAATCAGGGCGCGGGACCGTGCAGCGAACCACTCCGTTAGTCTTGAAGTCAGGGACTAGACGCTGACAGTTTGAGGCAAATTCGCCAGAGATCAAGCGACTGGGGCCCGTGGAGAAGATGACCGCCAAGATGACTGATGATGGTCGCGCCAGTGGCGTTGAGCGTGCCTGGCCAAGGGCGAAGCCGTCCCTCTTTCCCCCAATCCTCGATACGAACTCGATTGCCGGAGTGCAGATTCCCGGACTTCGTGGGTCAGAGCCCATTGAAACGGTCTTCCCGTCTATCAGCGACTACGCCTTTCTTTCGGACTGTGAGAACAGTTGTCTCATCGCGCCCTCCGGATCGGTCGAATGGCTCTGTCTTCCCAAACCCCATGACCCCAGCGTGTTCGGATCTATTCTCGATCGCGCGGCGGGATCGTTCCGACTTTCACCGGCTGAGAGCGCGGTCCCTGCACATCGTCAGTATTTGCCAGGCACGTCGGTACTTGCGACTACGTGGCAGACCCGTAGCGGTTGGCTTGTCGTTCACGACTTCCTCGCCGTCGGCCCCTGGTCGCGTTCCGAAGAACGGTCCGACCACTTTCGTCGCACCCCGGGTGATTACGATGCCCGTCACACGCTGGTTCGAATTGTGACGTGCATCCACGGGACGGTTGATGTCGCGATGAACTGCGAGGTCGCGTTTGACTACGGACGCCGTGATGCCCGATGGTCGTACTCGGGTCCTTCCTACGGCAGTGCGGCGACATTGAATAGTGGTTTCAATTCGCTCTCGCTCTACGGCGACATGCGTCTGGGAATTGAGGGACGTTCGGTACGCGCCCGACACCGCCTCGTGGAGGGTGAGTCGAAGTTCGTGGTACTCAGTTGGACCGACGACCCCCCTCCAGCGAATTTGAAGGAGGCCGAGACCTACCTGAAAGAGACCAGCCGCTTCTGGCGAAACTGGATCGACGGAGGACGCTTTCCCGATCATCCATGGCGGGAGTATCTCCAGCGCAGTGTCCTGACGCTAAAGGGCCTCACCTACGCACCCACCGGTGCGCTTCTGGCGGCCGCGACGACGTCACTACCGGAGCATCTCGGGGGAACACGCAATTGGGACTACCGCTTCACGTGGGTTCGCGACTCGGCATTCACCTTGCGCGCGCTGCACTCGCTGGGTTTTGATACCGAGGCTGACGATTTTCTCGCGTTTCTCAGCGAAGTACTCGAACCATCGAGCGAGCCCAACAGCACACCGTCAGAGCGCCCTGATCTGCAAGTGCTCTATCCGGTGGATGGTGCTGCGTGCCAGCCAGAGGTCGAGTTGGATCACCTCACTGGCTACGCCGCCAGCCGACCGGTTCGAGTCGGTAACGCTGCGTTCGACCAAGTCCAGTTCGACATCTTTGGTGCCATCGTTGACTGCGTCTTCGAACACACACGGTCACGGGATGCGCTGAGCGAACGCACGTGGCGCGTGGTCGTGCAGGCTGTCGAAATGGCCCTCAAGTCGTGGCGCGGACCCGACCGTGGAATCTGGGAGATGCGAGGCGAACCGAAGCACTACACATTCTCCAAGGTCATGTGTTGGGTTGCCGCCGATCGAGGAGCACGTCTCGCACAACTACGAGGCGATCTCACGCTGGCGTCGAGTTGGCGCCTCGCCGCCGATGAGATCCATCTCGACATCCTCGAGAATGGTGTGAACAAGGACGGCGTCTTCACCCAGTCCTACGGTTCCAACGAACTCGACGCATCGCTCCTCATGCTCCCCATGGTCGGGTTCCTGCCTCTCGACGACGAACGTTTGCACGCCACCGTGTTCGCGATCATCGAGAACCTGGCGGATGGGGCGTTCGTCTATCGATACGCCACCAACGACACCGATGACGGCCTGGATGGCGAACCCGAACACTCCTTCACGGTCTGCTCGTTCTGGCTCGTCTCAGCCCTTGCCCTCATTGGGGAACTTGGTCTCGCGAAGTCACACTGTGAGAGACTGATCGGCGCCGCGAGCTCATTGGGGCTGTACGCGGAGGAACTTGATCCCTCTACCTCGCGACACTTCGGTAACTTTCCCCAGGCGCTGACCCATCTAGCGTTGATCAACGCCGTACTGAGAGTCGTGAGCGTCGAAGAGCGCCTAGGTGAGGCATCTGCGGGGTTAGCGGGAGCGCGAAGTTGGTGGAATGCGGCCGGTCGGGACGACCGCTCGAACCTCATCGAATTCAGCGACATACGGTCTGAGATTCCAGACTGACCATCGGCCATGGCGTGAGCGTCAGTAAGACCATCAACTCGATGGGAAATGTGCTCACCGCGGTGCGCGAGTGTTGCGGTTTCGTCTGTGAAATGCCTGAGAGTTGGTCGCTCGCGAGCCTTCATCGATCGTGACTTGTGCCACCACGCCTAAGGTTTTCTCAAGGTGGTTTATATGACGCAGTCGAATACCGTGCAGGATGACGCTCAATCGAGTGCCGATCCAGATTCCGAGACCAACGACGCGCGCCGAGAGGTTGTGGTAATCGCGAATAGGCTTCCTCTGCGCTACTCGACGTCGGACGTTGGCGGCGAGTGGACGCCGAGCCCGGGCGGCCTGGTCTCCGCGCTCACCGCAGTCCTGAGCGAGAGTAACGGTCTCTGGATTGGCTGGCCGGGTGCGACTGAATACGACACTGAACCGACGTACGACGGCATCCGCCTTCAGCCTGTCGACATCAGTGCCGAGGAGCACGAGGAGTACTACCTCGGATTCTCGAATGCGACATTGTGGCCCCTTTACCACGATGCCATCCGCTACCCCGAGTTCCATAGGAGCTGGTGGCACGCCTACCAGGCGGTCAACGAGCGATTTGCCAAAATTGCGGCGGACTCGGTGGCCCCCGGTGGCATGGTGTGGGTACACGATTACCAGCTTCAACTTGTTCCACGGATGCTGCGGCGCCTCCGTCCAGACGTCCGCATCGGCTTCTTTCTGCATATTCCGTTTCCGGCTGCGGAATTGTTCATGCAGATGCCGTGGCGAAAGGAGATCCTCGAGGGTCTCCTCGGTGCGGATCTCATTGGATTCCAGGTCCATACAGCGGCCGTCAATTTCTCCCGCATCGCCCGGCGACTCACGAGTGCCAAGGGAAACTCCGCGATGTTGGAGTATGACGATCGGGAGATCCGTGTCGGTGCATTCCCCATCTCGGTCGACAGCGTCCAAATCAGTGCCAAGGTCGATGATCCCGCGATACGCGACCGTGCCAGAGCGATTCGCTCCGAACTCGGAGATCCCGAACTGGTGATGCTTGGCGTGGACCGCTTGGACTACACCAAAGGGATCCGTCAAAGGATCAGGGCGCTCAGCGAGTTGTACTCGGAGGGTTTCCTCGTTCCCGGGCGTGACGTCATGGTGCAGATTGCGGTGCCGAGCCGAGAATCCGACGCCCACTACGACGTGGCTCGACGAAACATTGAGCAGTCGGTGGGCGAGACGAACGGCGATCTGGGCCTCGTCGGTAAGCCTGTTATCCATTACATTCACCAGAACCTCCCCTTCGACGAACTCGTGGCGCTCTACCTGGCGGCCGACGTCATGCTCGTAACACCATTCCGCGACGGTATGAATCTGGTCGCCAAGGAATACGTGATGGCTCGATCTGACATGACGGGGCGATTGGTACTGAGCGAATTCGCGGGCGCGGCAATGGAGTTGACGGGGGCGTTCATGGTGAACCCCCACGACTTGGATGGCCTCAAGGACGTAATTCGCGCTGCCGTGAGCGCACCGGAAAACACAGCGAGAGCCCGAATGGCCCGCATGCGTCGCAGTGTTCTCGGACGCAGCGTCTACGACTGGGCCGACTCTTTCCTTGGTGCCCTACGCACCGGCCCAGTTACCGCGCCACTCCTGGTCGACGAGCCACGTCCTTCAACGCCCTGAGGTCTCGCAAGTCCGCTGTTCGGTCTTGCCCTCCGTAACGCCAGTATCCGAGACGATCAGATCTCGTCTAAGAGGTCAGCGACCGAACCCACGACGCGTGAGGGCCGGTATGGCAAGCGGTCGATTTGGTCAGGACGCGTGACGCCGGACATGACGAGGATGGTCTCGAGTCCCGCCTCGACACCCGCGAGGATGTCGGTCTCGAGTCGGTCGCCGACCATGACGGTGCTCGTGGCGTGCGCCCCCAACATGTCGATGCCCTCGCGGATCATGACGGTATTGGGTTTGCCGACGAAATAGGGGGTGACGCCCGTGGCACTCTGGATGAGTCTCGCCATGGCGCCACAGCCCGGCAGCGATCCCGTTGGCCCCGGGCCGGTGGACTCAGGATTCGTGGCGACGAAACGGCTCCCGCGTTCAATGAGTCCGATTGCGGTTGAGAAATCCCCAAAGGAGTAGTTCTGCGTCTCGCCGAGCACGACATAGTCGGGTGCGCTGTCGTCTTCGTGGTAGCCCACGCGCCGCAGGGCGTCGTGCATGCTGTCCTCACCTATGACGAACGCAGTCCCGTTCGGTCGCTGCTTCTGAACGAACCGGGCCGTTGCCAGGGCCGAAGTCCAGAGTTGGCCCTCGTCCACGTGGAGACCGAGACGGCTCAATTGGTCGACGAGGTCTCGCGGTGTGAAGAGTGAGTTGTTAGTGAGCACCAAAAATGGTTGACCAGTGGCTCGAAGTCGGTCAAGGAATTGGTCGGCGCCACTGACCATCTTGCCACCGTGGATCAATACACCATCCATGTCGCACAGCCAAGACCTCGAGCGACCGCTTGAACGCATGGAACCATTATGGACGTTGGCCCGGCGACTCACAGCGGGCGTCCTCTTCGGACCCACCGGTTCGCCCCAGTTACCTGCTCGGGCCCCATCTCG
>JAJZSX010000063.1 GCA_021849435.1 Actinomycetes bacterium
AGCGGCTCGGCGTCGTCTGGGCGGCGTAGTGCTCGATGGCGACGAACAGCGCGGCGTTGAGGACCGCCGCGCGGACCCGTACCTCGAGGCTCTCCTCGTCCGCACCCTCGTGGCGCGCGATGGCACCGGCCAGGGCGCGGGCCGCCTCATAGTGCACGCGTTGCCAGACGGCGTTCACCGTCGGCTCACGATTCGCCAGTTGCAACAGGCGCACCACCGCGTCGACCGCCGCGGCTTCGCTCACTGACGGATCGGCCCACGCGTCCGCGAAGCTCTGGCCACGAGCCACCCGACCCAATCGTTCCACGGCGTCGGCGAGTCCCGCCTCGAGTAGGGGCGCGACGGCCTCCTCCTTGGCGGCAAAGTAGCGCCAGAACGAACGAGTAGAAATGCCTGCTTGATCGGCGATCTGGGCCGCCGTCGTGGCACTGACGCCCTGATTCTCAAAGAGCGTGAGCGCGACCAGCGCGATGCGCCGGTTGCGCACTTGGCGCTCGCTCGGGGTACTCGCGGGTCGGCCGACCCGCGCTCGACGAGGTTCTTGGCTCACCGAAGGTCAACCCCCTTCGCTCGTCTCCACGGGGAGTTCTTTATTGGCACACTATGCCATTAAAACGTAGTCTGCTAGTGGGACATGATCCGTGGGTGCAATCCCCACGAGAGGTTGGGGCGCGAAAGGAGAGCACATGACCAAGGAGTTTGAAGGCAAGGTGGCCGTGGTCACGGGCGGTGGTTCGGGTATCGGGCGCGCCACGGCGGTTCGCCTCGCGGCATTGGGTGCGCGCGTGGTCATCGCCGACGTGAACGCCAGCACCGCGAACGAGGCGACCTCAGCGATCAAGGCCGCGGGAGGAAGCGCCATCGCCGTGGTCGGCGACCTCAGTGACTCCGCCGTCGTCGACGAAGTCGTCGCAACAGCAATTCGCGACTTCGGCGCCATCGACGTGCTGATCAACAACGCGGGGATCATGGACGACATGTCGGCGCCGCACGAAGTGAGCGACGCGGTCTGGGAGCGTCTGCTGCGCGCCAACCTCACCGCACCGTTCATGCTCATCCGCGCGGTGGCTCCCCACATGCTCGAACGCGGTCACGGCGCCATTGTCAACACCGCTTCCGAGGCAGGCCTCCGAGGCAGCGCGGCGGGCACCGCGTACACCGTGTCCAAGCACGGCGTGATCGGCCTGACCAAGTCGGCGGCGGTGATGTATCGCGACCGCGGCATCCGGGTCAACGCCGTCGCGCCGGGCGGCGTCGCCGCCAACCTCGAAGTCTCGATCAAGCCCGACGCCACCGGCCCGGCCAGCGTCGGCGCCTACCAGAGCAACGTGGGCCGCATCGCGACGGCCGACGAGATCGCCGCGGCGATCATCTTCTTGGCGTCGGATGCGGCGAGCAACCTCAGCGGTGCGATCCTGCCCGTGGACAACGGGTGGTCGGCCATCTAATCGCGTCTAGCGGAACGCCTGGATGCCCGTGAGGGCGCCACCGACCACCAGCGAGTGCACGTCGGCCGTGCCCTCGTAGGTCACCACCGACTCCAGGTTCACCATGTGTCGGATGACCGGGTACTCGAGCGAGATGCCGTTCGCCCCGAGGACCTGGCGGGCGGTGCGCGCCACGTCCAGGGCGTCGTTGACGTTGTTCAGTTTGCCCATACTCACGTGCTCGGGACGCAACTGTCCGCTGTCCTTCAGCCGCCCCAGGTGCAGCGCGAGCAGGTAGGAGCGGTTCACCGCGAGCGACATCATCGCGAGCTTTTGCTGCTGGATCTGGTAGGACGCCACCGGCTTGCCGAAGACCTGTCGTTCGCCGGCGTAACTCAGCGCCGACTCGAAGCACGAGCGCGCCGCGCCCACGGCGCCCCAGACGATCCCGTAGCGGGCCTCATTCAGGCACGACAGTGGTCCGCGCAGCGAGGTCGCCCCGGGCAGCTGGGCCGAAGCGGGCAGGCGCACGTCGGTGAGCAGGAGTTCCGAAGTGACCGAGGCCCGCAGCGAGAGCTTCTTCTTGATCTCCTGGCTGGAGAATCCGGGCGTTCCCTGGGGGACGATGAAGCCCCGAATGCCCTCATCAGTCCTCGCCCAGACGATCGCGACGTCGGCGACTGACCCGTTGGTGATCCACATCTTCTGGCCGTTGAGGATCCAGTCGGACCCGTCACGCCGTGCGCTCGTGCGCATCGAGCCGGGGTCCGATCCCGCGTCGGGCTCGGTCAACCCGAAGCAGCCGACCGCCTCACCGGCGGCCATACGAGGTAGCCACTCCTGCTTCTGCTCCTCTGAGCCCCAGTGGTGTATCGCGAACATGGCGAGCGAACCCTGTACCGAGACGAGGCTGCGAATGCCACTGTCACCCGCTTCGAGCTCGAGGCAGGCCAAGCCGTAGGCGGTGGCGCTCATGCCGGCGCAGCCGTAACCGTCGAGGTGCATCCCGAGCACGCCCAGTGCACCCAACTCTTTCATCAGACCGACGGGGCTGCGACCCTCCTCGAACCACTCCGCCACGTTCGGCTCGACCTTGTCGCGCACGAACTTGCGGACGGTGTCTCGAATTGCGAGCTCTTCCTCAGACAGGTTCCCATCGATGTTGAGAAAGTCCTCGGGGCGCAATTCGGTACTCGGACTGGTCGACGACATACGCACTCCCTCTAAACGTGTCGACTAAGAACTCTATTACTCGCGCTACCAGCCTCTCGATGGGGCCCTCGGCGCACGCACGCTGACGCGACGAGGGCCGTGTCAGCGACGCCAAGGCGTAGGCTTCGGATTCGTCGAACAGTCGGGGGTGAAGAGCGAAGGATGCGCCAGTCCATTCCAGCGGTCTTCATGCGCGGGGGTACCAGCAAGGCGCTCATGTTCCACTCGCGCGACCTCCCCGACGACCAGTCACAGTGGGCCGCCCTGTTCAGCGCGGCCATGGGATCACCCGACGAGTACGGACGCCAGCTCGATGGCATGGGTGGTGGCGTGTCCTCGCTCTCCAAGGTCTGCGTCCTAGCCCCATCGAGTCGCCCCGCCATCGACGTTGACTACACCTTCGCCCAGGTACAGGTGAAGTCGCCCACCGTCGACTATCGAAGCAACTGCGGCAACATGAGTTCGGCCGTGGGACCATTCTGGCTCGACGAGGGCCGCGTCGAGGCCGACGGCGACTCGATCACGGTGCGCATCTTCAACACCAACACCGCCAAAGTCATCCACAGCACCTTCCCCGTCGAAGATGGACGGGCACGATACGCCGGGGATCTGGCGATCCCCGGCGTCAGCGGGTCGGGCGCGCCCATTCGCCTTGACTTCCTCGACCCAGGCGGGGCGACCACCGGCCACCTCCTGCCGAGCGGCAACGTCACCGACCATCTGGCGATCGACGGGTTGGGCGAGTTGGCGGTGTCACTCGTCGACGCCGCGAACGCCACCGTCTTCGTGCGCGCCCGTGACGTGGGACTGACTGGGCTGGAGCTACCGACTGATCTCGAGGCGCGCCCCGACGTGCTCGAGCTGCTCGAGCGAATTCGCCAGGCGGCGTCGGTCCGGATGGGCATCAGCGCCGACGTGGCCGCGGCGGCGCGCACCGCGAGCGTTCCCTTCATCTGCCTCGTCAGTCCTCCAACCGATACGCCGACCCTCGCCGGTGCATTGATTCATCGTGATGACGCCGACGTGCTCGCGCGCGCGCTTTCCAACGGACAGCCCCATCGCGCGCTGCCGCTCACCGTCTCGCTCTGCCTCGGCGTGGCCGCGCGGATCACCGGGTCCGTCGTCGCCGAAGCACTGTCACCCGCCACTGCCGAGCAGTTGATTCGCATCGCGATGCCCTCGGGCGTGCTCGGTGTGAACGCGCGCGTCACCCACGATGCCGACCAGTGGGTGGCTCACGCGGGCACGTTCTACCGAACCGCGCGGCGGCTCTTCGACGGGCGGGTCTGGCTGCGCGAGTAGCGCCACTGCCGGGGTCTCGAACCACGACGGGCGATGGTCACGCCTCGACGGTAGGGTCACGGTTATGAGCCGTCGAGGCATCGTCGCCCTTCGCCGTTCGGCGCTGCTCCTGGTGCTCACGGCTGGCCTCGGGCCGTTGTGGACGGCGGGGGGATCGACGTCCGTGGCGGTGGGCGCCAGCACGCCGTCGTGCGCTGGCAAGGCGCTGTCGGTGACGACCCATACCTGGATCTACAACCCGAGCGCCCGAGGCACGGTGTTCGAAGTGCTGCCCATCACGATCACCAACCACGGTCCGACGTGCGTGCTCGCCGGCACGCCCAAGATCGCGCCCACGCTCGCGGGAGCCCGTCGCGCCATCGTCGGCGCCGAAACGGTTACGATCATCGTCGGGGCCACGGCCATCACCACGCCGGCTCGCTCGCTCACGCTCCGACCGGGTCACGCGGCCTACACCTACCTCACTCTCACCTACCCGGTCGGTCACACGGCCACCGCCCAGCGGTGGAAGCGAATCTGCCAGCCAATGATCGCACCCGGCCTCACCGTCTACGTCGTTCCTGGTCGAAGCCTCTGGAATCGACACGTTGCCACCGCGGTTCCCGAAGTGTGCACCACGGGACGGGCCAACGACCTTCGCTCGGGCCCCCTCGCCCGCTCGCCCGCTCACTAGTCTTCCCGGCGACGGTGACCGGCGATCGCGCGGCCAGGAACGCGGACCAGAGGAACCGCGCTTCGCACCGCCGTCACGGCGTGTAACGCCCCGCGTCGAGATCCTCGATCAAGGTCGGCCCCGTCGGCGCCCAGTCCAGGAGTGCCCGTGTCGCCGCCGAGGAAGCCGGACTATCGAGGCCAACGAAGGTGCCCAGGTGAGCAAAGTGTTCGAGTGCCTGCTGCGGACTCAACGAAACCGTGGGGACATTGAGCTGACGACCAATCGCCTCGGCGACGTCGCGGAAGGCAACACCCTCCTCGGCGACCGCGTGCAGGACCTCACCCGCTGGCGCATCCTCCAGTGCCTGGCGCGTGAGTGTCGCCACGTCTGAACGGTGCGTCGCGGTCCAGCGATTCGTCCCGTCGCCCACGTACCCCGAGACACCCCGACGCCGGGCGACGTCAACGAGCGTCGCCACGAACCCGTGATCGCCCTGTCCGTGCACCGTCGGCGGTAGACGCATCACGCTGGATCGGACATCCAGACCGCGAAGCGAAAGGGCGTACAGCGCGGTCGCGGCACGGTAGCCCGCCGGGTTCTCACGTATTGCCGTCAGGGGTACGAGTCCGTCCTGCTCGGTGGCGATCCGTCCGGGGGCGAGTCCCATCACACCCGACGCCAACACGAGCGGTCGACCCGAGCCGGCGAGTGCACCACCCAGGGCCTCGACCGCGCGCCGGTCCGCTCGCGCGGCGTCGGCGAAGTTCCCTCGCCACGCGACGTCGTGCTGGAAGGCGAGGTGGACCACGCCATCGCTCACCGCGGCCAGCCGCGACAGCACGTCGGTCTCCGTCAGGTCACCTCGAACGGCCTCGGCGCCGAGCACCTCGACCCGTCGCGCGGCCGCATCGGATCGGGCCAGACCGCACACCTGGTGTCCGTGGTCCAACAGTTCGCCCACCACCGCCGTACCGATCCAACCCGATGCCCCGGTCACCAGCACGTTCATCCGTCCCCCTTTCGCGCCAGGGTCGCTGCTCGCACCACCCTAGGAGCCGTGACCGCTCCTCGCCCAAAGACTCGCCGGTGCCATCGACTCCGCTCTGCAACTACGCGTTGCGTATCGACGAGCGGCCCGTCCACCCGTAACGCTATTCATCCGTTCGGGTGGCGCGCGGATGGATCGATTCGCCCCGAGCGAGCATGTCGACGTACTCGGCTAACTTGCGAGCCCGGGTGGTCGAGCGCTTGACGACGGTGAGCCGATACACAATGGCGTAGCGATTCCCGGCGTCGAGCTGGCCGAACGTTGCGGAGGCGGCGGGGCTGGCCCCAAGCGCCTCGATTAGGTCGGTCGGCAACTGCATTGCGGCCTGCCCGGCGTAGGCCGTCTGCCACCGACCGTTCGCCTTGGCCGCGTCCACGGCCGCCGTACCGGCGGGGCGCATCCGCCCCAACTCGGAAAGTCGGGTGACGTGTTCAACGTTCCGGGCGGACCAGCCACTGGTCGATCGGCGCCGTGTGAAACGCTGACGGTAACTCCCGTCGTCACGACGAGCGATCTGCCCGTCGATCCAGCCGAAGCACAACGCCTCGTCGAGCGCTTGGTCGTAGGTCAGAGCCGTCACGTGACCGCCCTTCTTATGCAGCACCAGCCACACGCCCGGGTGATCAACGTGATGAGCGTCCAACCACGCGCGCCACGCCGCAGCGTCTGCGACGAGCAATTCAGTGAGTTCGATCACGATGTCCGCCTGAACCGTGACCCTCGAGGTGGGATTCCGTGCCGTCGCTGGCGGGTTGGGCCCGGCGCCCGTTGCGAGTTCACCGCACGTGCGAACGGAGGCGAAATCTCAACGGCCATGGGCATTAGTTGACAAGGTATCCGGCCCGGGTGACAGCGTGCCGGGAACGAATTCGTGCGTAGTGCCGGGTTTGGCCGGTCCTGGGATTTATCTCGGAAGTACACGCGTCAAAGTCCCTTGGCGCGCTACGACAGCTGACGAGAGCGCAAGGGTGCGTGGTGGCACGCCGAGGGCTACGTCGGTGTTCTGGCCCGCCCGTGGCGCGCGCACGTCGTTGCTCGTTGGCGTACGGCCCATGAGGTCGCTCCCGAGTCCGCCACTCAGGTCGTAGGCTCCTTTAGGGAGGAAGGTCGATGGAGCTCACCACGACAAATGCACTTCGCGGTCTATCCCTGGGCGTGCTGATGGTCGTCGCCCTTGGGTCACTCTTCGCGGTCGGCTCTACCGCAATGTTCGCCCAGGCCGCGCAGCGATACCCGCCTGCCTGACATCCCAGATCGAGGTGACGGCTGGGGCGACGATCACCAACGTGTTCTACGACTACCCAGCGGGGCAGCGAACCGTCCACGCGTTCTCGAAGAAGGTGGTGCCGGTGTTCTTCTACAACCGGGGCCCCGTCTGCCATCTGTTAATGGGTGGCCCGCCGCGAGGACACCATCCGAAGTCACCGTCACCGGCACGTTCAGGCGCAGGTACCGATGCGCCGACGTCAGTCGACTCCCTCGAATGTTCAGGTACTCGCTACCGTCGGGACCGTGAAACCGACCCCGGTGATCGTGTAGGCGGGCAGGGTGATCGTGCGGCCGAGGACTCCGGTGGTGCGGGTGAGTCCCGAGACGGTCGTGGTGGGAGCAGCGCTGACGGACATCGATAACGCCCCTGGTGCAAGGCCCGTCCCGGTGCCGACCGGGAGGGTCACGGCCTCGTCGGTTAGGTTGATCAGCACCGTTCGGGTGCCACGCGGGCCGTTGAAGGACACTCCGATCACCCCGGTAGCACCACCAGGCAAGGCAGGCGCCCCGGTGAAGAGCAGCGGCGTGACCCGGTAAGCCTGGGCCGAGGCGGTGGTCAGGAACATCAGGGCCGTTCCCGCCACCGTCGGCTGCGGAACGGGTCCCGAGGTGAAGGCACCGGAGGAAAGTTCGGAGAACAAATCCCAGTAGTCGTTGAGTTGCACCCGGGGCGATTGATCGAACAGGGCTACTGACTCGGCGACGTACAGCCCGTGGAGCCAGGTGGTGCCCCGAGCCGGTTCGCCCGTCGAGAGGCTCCGCTGGTCCAGGTTGAACTCGGTGAACCAGATCCGGTAGTGGCTGGGAATGGCCGTCAAGACCGCCTGGGTGGATCGCCAGCTGCTTTGGGCAGCGGCCAGAGCTTGCGCGGGACTGGGGTCCTTGACAATCGGGCCAGAGTAGTCGTGCAGCGTGACGGCGTTGATGTACTTGCCAGCAACCGAGAGAAGCGTGCGGTTCCAGGATCTCTCGCGTGCCGAGTTCTGTGGGAGCGACCCGACCGCAGCGATCTGGGCACTGGGAAACGCCGCCCGGATCGCGGGCGCCCACTGCGCCACCGTTCGGGCATAGGAGATGGCGCTCGGGAACGCCTTCAGGTACGTGTTGAAGTCGAGGTAGAACTCATTGCCCAACTCGACGTAGCGCACCGGAATCCCCAGACCCTGGGCGGTGCGCAGCATCCGCAATTGATCCGACAACGTGGAGCTGAGCAGATTCAGGTCGAACACCGGTATGGTCCCGGTCTCTCGAACGATGCCGAGCAAGGTCCGCAAGGTGAAACCGTAGTCCTGGACCCGCCCCGGCTTGTATTTGCCGGCACCGGATGTGGTTGCCGGTTTGTCTATCGTTCCGCTCTGCCAAATCCAGTAGTTCGCGATCGCTCCGCCCGGGTAGCGGATCGTCCCACCCCGAAAGTCCCGTAACGCGGCGATCACCCCGGGTGCGGCGAAGTTCTGAGCGACCCCAAAGTGATCCAGATTCGACCCGTTAATCGGAGCGGTCAGCGCCATCGGGGACCCCGCCCGGACGGAGATCGCCTGCACGCTGGCGGACGACGCGTGTGCCACCCCGCTGTCACTCCATCCCGCTAGGAGAAGGAGCGACACGGCACCCGCCGCACGACACGCTCTACCTAACCTGGTTCCGGCCATTCGCCACCCCCGTGAAACGACCCGCACAACACGAGACCGTGGAGATCTGTGCAATCGATAGTGATGTCGAAAGTGTTCGCCACAGGCCGAGACTAGGGGCACGGGACCTTCCACGTCCGTGCACCAACTACCTGAGTCGCCGGTCCGTTGCGAGCGGTTGACCAAAGCTAGGTCTGCGAAATGGATGTCCCCCACTGTGATGACCCAGCCGCTGATTCAATCGCTGGCCCCTCAATCTCAACGAAGCAAACCGCTGAACCCCCGGTACTTCGTGTCCACTGACCGGGGCCTTTCTGCGAAGTGGGTTCCCACCTCAATCGCTTCCTAGTTCAACGGTTCTGCCCAACCACCTCGTCAAGACTGCGCACTCGAATCCAGCGCATAGTGGGCTCGCGCCCGAAGCCGTCCAGGATCTCGAAGCAGTCCCGCAGAGCGAACGCGGCGTCTAGCGTCACGCGAAAGCGAGAGCGGCGGCCCCTGGTAGGAGGCCGCCGCTCTGGCCGATGCCATCAAATGAAATTGCGGATGTCACCTCGTGCAAGATCTGGTGTCACTTCGTGCAACTTGACCTTGTCACTTGGCGAAAGTTCACATACTGGCGGAGTGTAGATATTCCAACGTGGGCGTATTCTCTTCTGATCCACCCCCGAGGCCCCGTTCTGACCTGACGCGAAGCAATCTGCGAGTAGTCAAGTCCTACCAGTCTGGATGCTTCTTCGTCTTTCGAAGGTTGTTGTCTCCGAGAACCAGTCGCTGCAAGCGCCAGATGAGTCTCTGGAACCGATTGAAGTTGGGTCTCTGAGGTGGACAGAATCTGTATCGCAATCTCGCCCTCCTCTGCTCTCGCGTGGAGATAGGACCGTACAAGGCAGTTCCGCGATTCATCCAATCGACCTTGGCGATTGACCCATGACTCCGAACTTACTCACCGCGGGGGTATCCATCTAACCGGAGCGAAAGGCATCACCTATCGCGGCGTGCGGCGTGACTTCGGCATCTCGGTGAGAAAACGGATTCCGTGGCGCAGTGCCCATCGGTACAAGGGTGAGTCGCACCACGCTCGAGTAAGCCCTGTCGAGACGGGATTTACGGGTCTGCCCCCGGTTTGGTTGACATCCCTAGTGCACGGAGTCCCCGTGCTGGAAGGATGTCCCCATGGCCAAGAGGTTCCCGAAAGAGTTCAAGGACGACGTCGTG
>JAJZSX010000064.1 GCA_021849435.1 Actinomycetes bacterium
GGCGACCGCGAGCTCGCCAAACGCGTGGTCGAGCACGACGTGATCATCGACGAGCTCGTCGACTTGCTCGTCAGCCGCGCCGAGCAGGAATTGACCGCGGACAGCGCGCTCGACGTCGCAACGCGTCAGGATCTGCTCACCCTCCTTCGCATCTTGCCCGAGGTCGAGCGCAACGGTGACCTGGCCGAGCACATCGCGCGTCGGGCCGCCCGCGGGCTGGGAGCGGAGATGTCCCCGCGCAGCCGCGGGCTCATCGAGCGCATGGGCGAGGTGGCCGCGACCATCTGGCGTGAGGCCACCGACGTGATCATCGACGGCAAGCGAGAGGCGACCGGCGCCATCGAAGACATCGACGACGAGCTCGACGACCTGCACGTGTCGCTCACCGCCGAATTGACCTCGGGCTCGATGGCGTTGCCGGTAGCCGTTGAGGTGGCACTGCTCGCGCGCTTCTACGAGCGCTTCGGTGACCACTGCGTCAACCTGGCCCGGCGCCAAGTCGGGCGCAGCGGCGCCGACTAGATTCCTCGGCGTTCACGCCCCACCCACCACAATGGAGAGTTGGAGGGTGACGACGGCGACGTCGGTGCAAGCCGACTGGAGGCCTTCAGCGACGGCCTCCTCGCACTCATCCTCACGCTGACCGCTCAGCCTGCGCGCCGGTGAGCGACGCCTTCAGGGTGATGGGCCACCGCCTTCCCGAACTCCTCGTCGACGTCGCCAACTTCGTCTTCCTCGCCATCAACTGGAACAACCGTCATCATCTCCTGCGTGCGGCGACGCGGATCTCCTCAGGGTGATGTGGTCGAACCTGGCGCTGCTGTCCTTCTTGTCGCTGATCCCGACGATGACCGAGTGGGTGGCGCGCGACTACCGCGACGCCGATCGCAACGCGACCTACGGAATGGTTGCTCGCCTCGACCCACGCGTTCTCAGCGCTCGCACTCCATCGTGCACGCCGAAGCGCGTCCGGTCGTCGCGCGCATCGTATGACCCGACCACAAGGGCATCGTCTCGCGGCTGCTCTACGCGCGCGGGGCGGCCTTGGATCTCGTCAGCCCGTGGATCTCCCACGCGCTCTACGTCGCGGTGTCGGTGGTGTGGTTTGTCCCGGACCGACGCTTCGCCCGCGATCTAGCGCGCGGCCAGCAGTTCAGCGATCTGCACGGCGTTCAGCGCCGCGCCCTTTCGCAGGTTGTCGTTGGCCACGAAGAGCGAGAGGCCGTGCTCGACCGTCTCGGCGCGGCGTATCCGCCCGACGTAGGAAGGGTCCTTGCCCGCGGCCAGGCGCGGGGTGGGCAGTTCGGCGAGGACGACGCCAGGTGCGCCGCCGAGAATCGACGTCGCCTCCTCGGGCGACAAGTCGCGGGAAAAGCTCGCGGTGATCGCGAGGGAGTGCCCGGTGAAGACTGGCACGCGCACGCAGGTCGCGTCCACCAAGAGGCCCGGGATCTCGAGGATCTTGCGACTTTCGTCGCGGAGCTTCTGCTCCTCTCCCGTCTCGAGCGAACCGTCCTCGACGATCGATCCCGCCAGGGGGATCACGTTGTGGGCGATGGTCACCGGGAACTTCGCACCCTGGGCGAGCTCGAAGGCCTCCCCGTCGAAGGTCAGGACTCGCACGTCTCGCGCGAGGGTGGCCTCGAGTTGGCCGGCGAGCTCGTCAACGCCCTCGCGCCCCGCGCCGGAGACCGCCTGGTAGGTGGCGACAGTGAGAGAGCGCAGGCCCGCCGCGAGATGCAGGGGCCTGAGGACCGGCATCGCGGCCATGGTCGTGCAATTGGGGTTGGCGACGATGCCCTTGGGGATCGAAGTGAGCGCGTGGGGGTTCACCTCGGACACGACCAGCGGCACGTCAGGGTCCATCCGCCACGCCGAGGAGTTATCCACCACGATTGCTCCGGCGGCGGCCAAGCGTGGCGCGATGGTGCGCGAGCTCGTTGCCCCCGAGGACATCAACGCGACGTCGATGCCGGTGAAGTCGGCGGTCGCGGCGTCCTCAACCTCGACGCTGTAGCCGTTCCACTCGAGGGTGGTGCCCGCGGAACGCGACGAACCAAAGAAGCGGATGGAGTCCACCGGGAAACGCCGCTCGCGAAGGATCGCCCTCATCACGGTGCCGACCTGACCGGTCGCCCCGACAATCGCCAGATTCATGGGCTCAGTCTACGGTCAGGCGGCGTCGAGGCCGAAGGCGGTGTGCAGGTGACGCACCGCGTCGGCGACGCGATCGGCGCGCACCACGCACGAGATGCGAATCGAGCTCGTCGAGATCATCTCGATGTTGATCCCGTGCTCGGAGAGCGTCTCAAACATGAGGGCGGTCACGCCTGGACTCGACTTCATGCCGGCGCCGACGATCGAGACCCGTCCGACGGCGTCGTCGGTTGTGACCTCGGCCGCGCCGATCGCCACCTTCACTTCCTGGCACACCGTGCGCGCCGCGTCGAGATCGGTCTTGGCCACGGTGAAGGAGATGTCGGTCATCCCGTTGGCCCCGGTGTTCTGGACGATCATGTCCACGTTGACGCCGTGCTCGGCCAGCTGGCGGAAGAGGTGGGCGGCGACGCCGGGCCGGTCGGGCACGCCGCCGACGGTGACCTTGGCCTCCGAGGTGTCGTCGGTGATGGCCGAGACGACGGCTTCTTCCATGGTGGGGTCCTCCTCCACAATCCAGGTACCTGGCTCCCAGGTGAAACTCGAGCGAACGTGCAGGGGCACGCCGTGGCGGCGCGCGAACTCAACCGAGCGCAGCATCAGCACGCGCCCGCCCGTCGCGGCGATCTCCATCATCTCATCGAAGGAGACCTTGGGCAGTCGACGCGCGGTCGAGACGACGCGCGGGTCGGCACTAAAGACGCCGGTGACGTCGGTGTAGATCTCACACACGTCGGCCTTCAGAGCGGCCGCCAGGGCGACCGCCGTCACGTCGGAGCCGCCGCGGCCCAGGGTCGTGATGTCGCGCTCGGTCGAGACCCCCTGGAAGCCGGCGACCACAGGCACCAGCCCGCCGTCGAGGGCCTCGCGGATCCGATCAGGACGCATCTCGAGGATCTTGGCGCGGGTGTGGTCGGTGTCGGTGATGATGCCGGCCTGGGAGCCGGTGAAGGACGCCGAGTCCACGCCGAGCGCGGCGAGGGCCATGCACACCAGGGCCATCGAAATCCGCTCGCCCGACGTCAGCAACATGTCGAGCTCGCGCGGCGGGCGCGTCGGCGAGACTTCGTCGGCCATACGGATCAGCTCGTCGGTGAACTTGCCCATGGCCGAGACGACGACGACGACGTCGTTGCCGGCGGCGCGGGTGCGCGCGACGTGCTCGGCCACGGCGCGGATTCGCTCGGGATCACCCACGGAGGTGCCGCCGTACTTTTGAACAACGAGGGCCATGGGTCAAAACTACCTGACCGCGAATTGGCCCCAGGCGGGCCACTAGTGTCGCACCCATGGCAACAGCGAAAAGAGAACGGCAGAAGGCGGCCCGACGCCAGAAGATCGAGCAGATGCAGCGCGAGGCGAAGCGCCGGCGCACCATACGTCGCTCGGTCATCGTGGGCGTCGTCGCGATCGCCATCGTAATCTCAGCGGCGTACCTCTTTTCGGGAAGCTCAACACCGACGACGACCACGACGGCCGCCGCCGCGCCGACGACGACGGTCAAGTCAACGGCGACCACCATCCCCTCACACTTCGCCAGGGTGGCCTCGCCCTCTCCAGCGGGAACCTTCGGCAAGCCCCCCACGGTCGTCGTGCCCGCCGGGAGCCCGCCCAAAGTCATGGAGGTCTCGGACCTCATTGACGGCGGGGGTAAGCCAGCCATGACCGGCTCAAAGGTGACCGTGCAGTACGTGCTCGCGACCTACTCGACTCGCAAGGTGATCCAGTCGTCGTGGACCAGCTCACCCTTCTCCTTCACGATCGGTGCAGGTCAGGTCATCAAAGGCTGGGATGAGGGCATCGTCGGCATGCACGTGGGCGGCCGACGCGAGTTGATCATCCCGCCCTCGCTCGGTTATGGCGCCCAGTCCCCAGGCGCGGGCATCGCCAAGAACGACACCCTGGTCTTCGTTGTCGACCTTCTGAAAGTGAGCTGAGATGAGTGACGTTCCCAACCCCGACGGTTCCAGCGAGCCGCGTCAGCGCTTCAGCGAGGCCCCGCCGATGATCATCGACCCGCAGCGCACCTACAACGCGACGATGGTCACGTCCAAGGGCAGCCTCGAAATCTTCCTCGACCCACTGGCCGCGCCGGTCACGGTCAACAGTTTCGTGTTCCTCGCGCGCTGGCACTACTTCGACGGCATCGTCTTTCACCGGGTCATCCCGGGCTTCGTCCTCCAGGGCGGCGACCCGACGGGCACCGGCACCGGCGGCCCGGGATATCGCTTCGAGGACGAGCTGCCCAAGCCCGGGCGCTACGAGCTGGGCTCGCTGGCGATGGCTAACTCTGGGCCGAACACCAACGGCTCGCAGTTCTTCGTGATCTCCGGACCCGACGGCGTGCGCCTGCCCCCCCTCTATTCGCTCTTCGGCAAAGTGGTCAAGGGGCTCGACGTGGTCGCCGCCATCAACGACATCGGTTCGCCTTCGGGCGCGCCGCGAGAGCGCGTGGTGATCGAGTCGGTTGCCATCCGCGAGGACTAGAGCGTCACCTCGGCGCTGCCGCGCGTCAGGGTGACCTCGCCGCGCGCGACACGCCAGACGTCGTCAGTCGAGGCGAGGACTCCCCTGGGGGCGAGGACCGCGAGCACGTAACCCTCGCCGAGCAGCTGGCGAGTGCGATCAAGCTGCTCGTCACTCGCCGGCGTCGTCGCCACGAGGCCGCTCCGATAACCAAGCCCAGTCGTGGGAGCACCGCCGCGCGGGTCGATCATCACGTCACCGAGCGCGCTGGCCACCGTGCCGATCGCCACGAGGTGGCGTGCGCCGCGAAGCGCCTCGCCGACGAGCGTCTCGCGCCAGGTGGAGCGCGCGTGTAGCACCGAGCCGTCGGCCAGGACGACGAGATCGGCTTCGCCGATGCGCCGGGCGAAGTACGCCTCGGAGCATCCGGCCCGGTCGATCGCCATCAGGGTCTCGATCGCGGCGCGGCCCTCGAGTGCGTGGGCGATCTCCAGCGCCGCGGCGAGCGCCCCGGTGAAGGCCGAAGCCGTCGGCACTACCACCACGTCCGCGCCGTTGACCAGCGCGATCAGTTCGCCATCGAGCGCGTCCGCGAAGGCCGCGAGGCTTCCGCAGTACAGGGTGGTCGCGGGCACGAGTCCAGTCTCGCACTGCGACGAGAACCGGCCAGTAATGTTCGGAGATGAACTTGCGATCCGTGGGCGTGCTCGGCTCGGGCATCATGGGCAGCGGTATCGCCGAGGTGGTCGCCGCCACCGGCGCCCACGTCATCGTGCGCAGCCGCTCGCTGGCCTCGGCCGAAGCCATGCTCGCGGGTCTGGACGCGTCCCTCGCCCGTCAGGTGGACAAGGGCAGGCGCGACGCCGAGGACGCGGCGGCCCTTCGCTCACGAGTGAGTGCGACCTCCTCGCTCTCGGACCTCGCGGACTGCGACCTCGTGATCGAGTCCGTCGTCGAGGACATGGACGTGAAGAAGACGATCTTCAACGAGCTCGACCGCTCGGTGCGCCACGACGCCATCCTGGCGACCAATACGTCGACCCTGTCGGTGATCGACCTCGCCATGGAGACCTCGCGGCCCGAGCGCGTCTGCGGCGTGCACTTCTTCAACCCGGCGCCGGTGATGTCGCTCGTCGAGGTGGTGCGCCCGCTCTCGGCGAGCGACGAGACGATCGACACGGTCCTCGAGTTCGTGCGCGCCTGCGGCAAGGACCCGGTGCTCGTCGCGGACCGCGCGGGCTTTGTGGTGAACGCGCTGCTCTTTCCCTACCTCAATGACGCGATCCACCTCTACGAGCGCGGCGTCGCTTCGCTCGAGGGCATCGACCTCGCCATGAAGGGCGGGTGCGGCTTTCCGATGGGTCCCTTCGCGCTGCTCGACCTAGTGGGGCTGGACACCTCGCTGTCGATCCTCGAGGCGCTGCACGCCGAGTACGGCGAGGCGCGCTTCGCGCCGGCCGCGCTTCTCAAGCGAATGGTCAGCGCCGGGCGCCTCGGGCGCAAGTCCGGCTGGGGCTTCTACAACTACCGTTAACCAGGAGGTCTGATGGCCGGCAAACCGTGGGTGATGCGCACCTACTCGGGTCACTCGAGTGCCACCGCCTCGAACGCGCTCTACCGCGAGAACCTGGCCAAGGGCCAGACGGGGCTGTCGATCGCCTTCGACCTGCCGACCCAGACGGGATACGACCCCGACGACCCCGCAGCCGCTGGTGAGGTGGGCAAGGTCGGCGTGCCGGTCGCGCACCTCGGGCACATGCGTGAGCTCTTGGACGCGATCCCCCTCGCCGAGATGAACACCTCGATGACCATCAACGCGACGGCCGCGTGGATCTGGGGGCTCTACCTCGCCCTGGCCGACGAGCAGGGCGCGGACCGCGCGACGCTGACCGGCACCACCCAGAACGACATTGTCAAGGAGTACCTGAGCCGCGGCACCTACATCTTCGCGCCCGGCCCCTCGCGACGCCTGAGCGTGGACATGATTGCCTACGCGATCCACCACGTGCCGGCGTGGAACCCGATCAACGTCTGCAGCTACCACCTCCAAGAGGCCGGGGCCACCCCGGTCCAGGAGATCGCCTACGCGCTGGCCACGGCCATCGACGTCCTCGACGCGGTGCGCGACTCCGGCGCGGTCGAACCGGTGCTGATGCCCCAGGTCGTGGGGCGCATCTCGTTCTTTGTCAACGCCGGCGTGCGATTCGTCGAAGAGATCGCCAAGATGCGCACCTTCACCGCGCTCTGGGACGAGATCTGTCGCACCCGCTACGGCGTGGACGACCCGTCGTTGCGACGCTTCCGTTACGGCGTGCAGGTCAACTCCCTCGGCCTCACCGAGCAGCAGCCCGAGAACAACGTGACGCGCATCGTGCTCGAGATGCTCGGCGTCACGCTCTCGGCGGACGCTCGGGCCCGCGCGATCCAGCTACCGGCCTGGAACGAGGCGCTGGGCCTGCCGCGGCCCTGGGACCAGCAGTGGAGCCTTCGCGCCCAGCAGATCCTCGCCTACGAGAGCGACTTGCTCGACTACCCCGACATCTTCGCCGGCTCCAAGGTCATGGAGGAGAAGGTCCACGAGCTGAGCGTCGGCGCCCGCGCCGAGCTCGACGACGTGCTGGCCCTGGGCGGGGCCTTCGCCGCGATCGAGGAGCTCAAGAGACGCCTCGTCGCCAGCCAGGCCGAGCGCGTGGCGCGCATCGAGTCCGGCGAGCAGGTCGTCGTCGGGGTGAACCGCTTCGTCGAGACGGCGCCGTCTCCGCTCACCAGCGGCGAGGGACCTCGCGCGATCCTCACCGTCGACCCCGCGGTCGAGACCGCCATCGTCGAGGGACTGCGCCAATGGCGCGCCGCGCGTGACGAGACCGCCGTGGCGGCAGCCCTAACCGAGCTCGCCCGCGTGGCCGCGAGTGACGAGAACATCATGGAAGCGACGATCGCCCTTGCCAAGGTCGGCGGCACGACCGGCGAGTGGGCCAACACCCTGCGCGCGGTCTTCGGCGAGTACCGTGCGCCGACTGGGGTCGGTGGCGGCTCGCACGCGCGTGGCGAGATCTTCGTCCAACTGGTCGCGCGCAGCCGCGCCGTCACCGAGCGGCGCGGGGCGCCGCCGCGCCTCCTCGTCGCCAAGCCCGGCCTCGACGGACACTCCAACGGCGCCGAGCAGATCGCCGTCGCGGCGCGTGACGCCGGGTTCGAAGTCGTCTACCAGGGCATCCGCCTGTCGCCAGAGGAGATCGTCGCCACGGCGCGCGACGAGGACGTCGACATCGTAGGCATCTCGATCCTCTCGGGCTCGCACCTCGCCCTCGTGCCACGCGTGCTTGAGGGCCTCAACGCCGCCGGGCTCGACGTGGCGGTGGTGGTGGGCGGTATCGTGCCGGGCGAGGACGCCGAGAGCCTGCGCCGCGCGGGGGTTGCCGCGATCTACACGCCCAAGGACTTCTCGATGGCCGCGATCATGGACCAGCTGCTCACCATCGTCGAGGCGCGCTAGCGAGTACGCGCGGGTGCCAGGGCGCCGTGGTGAAACCACCGCCCGCTAAAGCGCCACGCCGGCGTCGCGTCGACGACCGGCGCGTCGCGGCGCACCTGGGCCAGGGCGACCAGCACCGCGGCCACATCCTCTTCGTACAAAGGGCGCGGGGTGAGCCCGTAGGTCACAGCGGAATGTTCCCGTGCTTGCGCTTGGGCAGCGTCTCACGCTTAGAGCGCAGCAGGTCGAGACTGCGCACCAGCACGGCGCGCGTCTCGGCCGGGTCGATCACGTCGTCGATGATCCCGCGCTCGGCCGCGATGTAGGGGGTCGCGTAGCGCTCCTCATACTCGTCGACGAGCGTCGCGCGCAGCGCGACCGGATCCTCGGCCGCGAGCAGATCGCGACGGTGCACGATCTCGACTGCCCCCGAGGAGCCCATCACCGCGAGCTCGGCGCTCGGCCAGGCGTAGGAGAAGTCGGCGCCGATGGACTTGGAGTTCATGACGACGTAGGCGCCGCCGTAGGCCTTGCGCGTGATGACCGAGACCCGCGGCACCGTGGCCTCGCAGAACGCGTAGAGCAGCTTCGCCCCGTGGCGGATGATCCCGCCGTACTCCTGGTCGACGCCGGGCATGAAGCCCGGCACGTCGACGAAGGTGACGATCGGCACGTTGAACGCGTCACAGGTCCGCACGAAGCGCGCGGCCTTCTCGCTCGAGTCGATGTCGAGCACGCCGGCGAGCGTCTGGGGCTGATTGGCCACGATGCCCACCGCGTAGCCGTCGATGCGCGCGAAGCCGCACGTGATCTGTTGGGCGTACGTCGCGTGCACCTCCATGAAGTCGCCGTCGTCGACCACCGCGGTGATGACCTTCTTCATGTCGTAGGGCTGGTTCGAGGACGCCGGCAGCACGTCGAGCAACTCTTCGCAGCGCCGTGACGGGTCGTCGCCCGAGAGGATCCGCGGCGGCTCCTCGAGGTTGTTCGAGGGCAGGAACGACAGGAGGTAACGCACCTCGTCGAGGGCGCTCTTCTCGTCGGCGAGCACGAAGTTGGCCACCCCGGACTTCGTCGCGTGGGTCTGGGCGCCGCCGAGCTCTTCGAGGGTGACGTCCTCACCGGTCACGGTCTTGACGACGTCGGGACCCGTGATGAACATGTGACTGGTCTCCTTGACCATCACGATGAAGTCGGTCATCGCCGGCGAGTAGACGGCGCCGCCCGCGCACGGGCCCATGATGACCGAGATCTGGGGAACGACGCCCGACGCGCTGGCGTTGCGACGAAAGATCCCGCCGTAGGCGTTCAGGGCCGCGACCCCCTCTTGGATGCGCGCTCCGGCGCCGTCGTTGAGACCGATGATGGGCAGCCCGGTCGCCACGGCGAGGTCCATGATCTTGTGGATCTTCGCGCCGTGGGTCTCGCCCAGAGCGCCGCCAAAGACCGTGAAGTCCTGGGAGTAGACGCAGACCTTGCGCCCGTCGATGGTGCCGAACCCGGTCACGACGCCGTCGGTGTAGGGGCGCGAGTCCTCGAGCCCCATGCCCGAGGCGACGTGGCGCGTCAGCATGTCCAACTCTTGA
>JAJZSX010000065.1 GCA_021849435.1 Actinomycetes bacterium
TGGGGTGGAACTGGATGCACTCCATGTCGATGAGCTGCGCGCCGGCCCACAGGGCCATGGCGTGGCCGTCACCCGTGGACTCCCACGAGTTCGACGTGAACTTCCAGGACTTGCCGACCCCGCCGGTGGCGAGGATGACGGCCTTGGCGGCGAAGGTGACGAACTCACCGGTGGGGCGCCAGTAGGCGACGCAGCCGGCGATCGCGCCGTTCTCGTCGTGCACGAGGCGCAGCACCTTGCACTCCATGAACACGTCGGTGCCCATCGAGACGACCTTCTGCTGGAGCGTGCGGATGAGCTCGAGGCCCGTGCGGTCGCCCACGTGGGCCAGACGCGCGTAGCGGTGACCGCCGAAATCGCGTTGGAGGATCTTGCCATCCTTGGTGCGGTCAAAGAGCGCGCCCCACTGCTCGAGCTCGAGGACGCGCTCGGGGCTCTCCATGGCGTGCAGCTCGGCCATGCGGTAGTTGTTGAGCATCTTGCCGCCGCGCATCGTGTCGCGAAAGTGAACCTGCCAGTTGTCCTCGGAGTACACGTTGCCCATGGCCGCGGCCATGCCGCCCTCGGCCATGACGGTGTGGGCCTTGCCGAGGAGGCTCTTGGTGATGATCGCCACGCGCAGGCCGCGCTGCTTGGCCTCGATGGCCGCGCGCAGGCCGGCGCCGCCGGCGCCGATGATCAGAACGTCGTAGTCGTGGTGTTCGTACGGAGAGGTCACGGTCGTCCTTCTAGAAGAGCTTGTAGTCGGTCAGAGCGCCCGAGGCCACCAGGCGCACGTAGACGTCGGTGAGGGCGACGAAGATCAGCGAGGTCCACGCGAAGTTCATGTGCTTGGCGTTGAGCGGGGTCATGACCTTCCAGAACCAGTAGCGAATCGGGTGCTTCTTGAAACTCTTGACGTGTCCGCCGAAGAGGTGGCGGCAGGCGTGACAGCTGATCGAGTACATCCAGAGCAAGGCGGCGTTCGTAAAGAGCACCAGTGTGCCGACGGTCACGCCCCAGCCCTGTCCAGGTTGGCGCAGTGCTCGCAGCGCGTCGTAGGTCAGAATCACGTTAAAGACCACGCCCGCGTAGAAGAAGTAGCGGTGCATGTTCTGCATGATGAGCGGAAAGCGCGTCTCGCCCGAGTAGGTGGTGTGCGCGTCGGCCACCGCGCAGGCCGGCGGCGACCACCAGAACGCGCGGTAGTAGCTGCGCCGGTAGTAGTAGCAGGTCAGGCGAAAGCCCAGAGGGAAGATCAGGATGATGAGAGCCGGCGACAGATTCCAGTTGTGGAGGATGAAGCCGTGCGCCGAACCGGCCACGCAGCTGTTGGCCAGGCACGGCGAGTAGAAGGGGCTGATCAGGTCACGGTGGACGCTGCCGGCGTAGTAGTTCTTGTTCTGAAAGGCGGCCCAGGTCGAGTAGATGACGAACGCGGTCAGCACCGACACCGTGACAACGGGTTGGATCCACCACCGGTCTTGGCGCAGGGTGGTGACGTCGGGCCCGCCGCGCCTACCCCCTAGGACAACCTTCGTCGAACTCTCCACGGCCGCCACGTCGTCTCCTCGCTGTCTCTTCGCGAGGTCGCCCTCGCCCACGAATCCCCGCCTTCGGCACGCAAAATTCCGCGTCCCGCGGGATCGACGTCACTCAACCTAGCCCACCCGCGCGACCCACTCGTACGGACCTGGGTCACGAAAACTCGTGAAAAATTGTCACGCGTCGGCGTCGCTGTCGGCGCCGTCTTCGTTCGGCGCTCCGGGCTCGACCAGCTCGGCGTGGGACCGGCCCGGCCAGCCGCGCTCGCCGAGGTACATCGTCAACTCACTGGCGAACGCGCTCGCGGCACGTGATAAGACGCGGTTGCGCGCCTGGACGAGGCCGATCGTGCGCTCGAGCACGGGTGACTGCAGGTGCAGCACGTGCAGGTTCGGGTGCGTCGAGGCCATCAGGCTCGGCACGATCGCGGCGCCCATCCCCGCGGCGACGAAGGCGTGGAAGGTCCCCATCTCGGCACCCTCGAGCGCGATGGTGGGTGTGACCCCCGCGCGATGAAAGGCTGCGAGGGTCGCCGTGCGGATGTCGTAGCCCTCGGCGAACATGATGAGCGGCACGTTGTCCAAGTCGGCGAGGTTCACCTTGGCGCGCGAGGCGAGCGGGTGAGAGTGAGAGACCACGACGACGAGACGTTCGACGGCGAGCATCGCGGATTCGAGGCTGGCCGCGTGAAGGGGCATGATCGCGATCGCCAGATCCAACTCGCCGCTCTCGAGGCGCGTGGCGATCTCCTCGCTGTCGCGCTCGACCACGCGTAGCGAGATGCCGGGGTGGCGTCGGTGGAACTCGGTGAGGGCGTAGGGCAAGAGCGTCGAGCCGAGGCTCGGGGTGACGCCGATGGTGAGCTGTCCGCGCAGGATCTCGTCGACCTCGGTGACGGCGGTCAGCACGTCGTCAAGCCCCTCGAGCACGCGCCGCGCGAAGGGCAGCAGCGCGCGGCCGGCGTCGGTGAGCGCGACGGGGCGCTGGTCGCGATGAAAGAGCGTGGCGCCGAGGATCCTCTCGAGACGGTGGATTTGGGAGCTGATCGAGGGCTGGGCCACGTGCAGGCTGTCCGCGGCGGCCGTGAACTGCTGCTCGTCGGCGACCGCCACGAAACAGCGCAACTGTTGGACGGTCAGATCACGATTCATCAACATAGGTAACTCCTATCACACAGAGAGGAAGGATTGATTTGAAATCTTTACTAATTCACTATACGTTATGCATATGACCTCAGTTAGACAAATCTTAAGAGTCACGCTGGCCCCCGTGGCCGCCCTCAGTCTCACCGGTGTCGCGTCGGGCGTACTTGCCCCGGCCGCCCACGCGGCATCGGTGTCGCACGTCGTGAAAGTCACCAAGGTGAACTTCAAGGGAACATACGCGGGAACTATCGCCATGCTGTGGGACGCCAATACCGTCTCGGCCACGGCGGTGAGGGGCACCGGCGTCGGCACCCTGCTCGGCAAGAGCACCGTCGTCGGCAAGGGCACCGCGTCCACGTCCAGTACCTGTGACCCGCTCTGGGGAGCGGGTTCGATCACTGGCGGCGGCTCGAAGCTGCTGCTCAAGGTCGTCTCATCCTCGGCCACCAAGGCCTGCGCCGCCGGTCAGAGCGCACCGACCACGGTGACGGTGACCGGTGTCGCCAAGGTCATCGGTGGCGCGGGCAAGTACAAGGGCGCGAGCGGCACGTTGAAGATCAGCGGCTCGTTCCAGATCCAGTCCAACACGGCCGGCTCGCACGAGACCGACTCGTTCAAGGCGACCCTCTCGGGCGTCATCACGATCCGCAAGTAGTTCTCGAAAATCAGAGGAGGCAGTACATGAAGCGCATCATCTCTCTAGCCACCGCCGGGGCGATCGCCCTCAGTGGGGCGTCGTTCGTCGGCGTCGCGACGGCTAGCGCCGACACGACGACGACCACGACCGGCCCGACGACGACCACGACGCTGGGTCCCCCGATCCAGGGTGTGGGTCCGCTCTCGGTCTACCTGAACGTCGACACCGTCGTCGGCAGCCGCGCCGCTCCCGGTGTGACGCCTGCGGTTGGCTGCGCCATGACCAACGAGTTTCTCGTCGGCCAGATGGTCGTCTTTCGGATGTCGGGCGTGAACGTGGCGGCCGGCGGCACGCCGCTCACACCGGCCAACGTGATTAGCGCGAACGTCGTGATCCCGGGTGTCGCCACGCCGCTGCCGATGAACTATGGCAACCACGGCACGGTCGCGTTCTGGACCGCCGGTTGGTCGACCGTCGGCTATCCGACGCTGGGCGTCGTCAACTTCCAGATCGTCGTGAAGACGGCCGCGGTCAAGGCCGTGACGCAGCGCTACAAGGCGCGCATCGTCGTCAACAAGAAAGTCAAGTTCGTGTGGCGTACCAGGGTTCTTAAGCCCGCCGTCGGCGTCCAGACCTTTACCTACAGCCAAGCCGGAACCGCGGTCAACTCTCAGCTCACGCTGAACGCCGCGCCCAAGGCCTAACACCCATGATGCCCGGGTCACCTGACCCGGGCATCAGAGTATTCGCGCCGTGATACGCGCGACCTCTGGAAAGGACCAGGAAATGAAGTCAAACCTTATGAAGAGCCGCCGAGTGGTGGCCCGCGCGGCCATCGGCGCACTACTGCCCCTCACCCTGATCGCCACCGCGGGCGGCGCCAGCTCGGGCCCGGTGGTGACGACTCTCGTCGCACCGGCGATACCCGGGGTGGCCACGCTGCCATTCACTGGCATCACGGCGCCACCGGCGACCGCGAGCCCCACGATGGGCAACCTGACCTTGACCCCGTACTCGGGCGTCGAGGGCACCCCCTTCACCATTGCTGGCGCGAGTCTGCCCGCTAACGCCCCCGTTACTCTGACCTGGTCGACCGCCAACGTCTCGTGGAACGTCGACGCTGAGCCCAACACGGTGAACTACCTCGGTCGCGCCCAGACCAACTTCAACGTCGTTCTCGCCACCGTCACCACCGACGCGAGCGGTGCCTTCTCCTACAAGACCTCAGTGCCCGTGGACTTCGGCGGCACGCACGACATCTACGCCGTTGTCAATGGCGTAAATGTTCTCCACGGTGGCTTCGAGGTCTTTCGCACGCTCACCATCACCCCCAAGAGTGGACCGATCGGTACACCGATTCACATCACCTACACCGGCATCGGTGCCTCGCTCTACACCGGTGGCGGCTCGGTGCTGTGGGACAACCACTTCACCGGTGAGGTCATGGCGAACTGGACCCGCGGAACGGCCAGCGTGACAATCCGCGCGGCCGGGCCGGTTGGACGCCACGTCATCCAGGTCGGTGACGGTATCGGTGTGCTCTACATGAACATCATCCAGTCCCCGGTTCCCTACGCCAACGGTGGTTCCGCCATATTCACCACGACCAAGGGACACGTGAATCTCGCGCCTTCAATCGTCTGGCCGACCCAGGTCACGCCAACGCTGAACCAGGTGACGACACTCTCGAACGCGGGTCTCGACCCGGCCAGCAAAGCCGTGGCAGCTCTCTCGAGCACGAGCGGTCCGGTGCTCTCCAAGACCCACGTCTCGGTGACGGGTCTCACGGGCACGGGCACCGATCAACTGGTGTGGTCGACGGTCGTTGGCAGCCGGGTGAACTGTCCGACTTCATCATGCTGGGCCTTCCAGTCGGTCAACCTCGGATCGGCCCCGGTCGTGAACGGCTCACTGAGCGCCTCAGTCACCATTCCAGATGGTCTCGGCGGCTGGCATGTCATTCAGGTCGTGAACGGCTCGAGCATCGAGGCCCAGGTCCCCTTCTACGTGAAGGAGAGCATCGTGCCCTTCTATAACAAGGCCGGAAAACTTCTCAGCATGGGCATCGCCACCTCGACCAAGTCCACCAGCGCCGCGGCGCTCGCCGCGGGCCAGTCGGGCGTAGGGACATACACGTTCAAGGAGGGCCAGGAGCTCACCATCAGTCTGAGGGGCGTCGGCTGGACCCAGCTCGACAACACCTTGGCGGTCGACTACGACAACAGTCACATCGGATACGGCTGCGGCTTCAACTCCCAGGGCTACACGGTGATCCACCTCTTTGCCACCGGCGGCGTGGGCACGCACATCATCGACCTGTACCCCCAGCTCTACACGAACCAGCCGTCCTTTGCGAACACCCCCTACGGGATGCTGCCCGTACTGAGCTACGCGCGCGACTTCCCGGGACTCGCGCTCGGCTATCAGGTTCCGTCGTTCCACTTTGCGATCACCATCGTGAAGTAACCACTCGCCTCCCAGCGCACAAACGCCCGCTCCTCTAGGGGGCGGGCGTTTGCGTGGGCCAGGCCGCGTCGCCGAGCAGGGCGAGCACGCTCGGCAGCACGAGCGCGCGCACGATGAACGCGTCAATCACGACCCCGGCGGCGAGGCCGACACCCAGCTCCTGGAGCCCGGCGACGCGGCCGATGACGAGACCTACCAGCGCGGACACCATCACCGCGGCAGCTCCGGTCACAACCGGCCCGGTCGCGGTCAGCGCTTCGGCGACGGCCTCGCGCCCGCGTGCGCCGCGCCGGCGCGCCTCGCGCAGTGCGCCCACCACGAAAACCTCGTAGTCCATGGACAGTCCGAAGAGCACGGCGAAGAGGAAGACCGGCACCCAGGACTCGATCGCGTCAACGCGATAGGTTCCCAGCCACGACGAGGCGACGCCGTCGCGAAAGACCGCGACCAGCACCCCGAGGGCGCCCGCGACCGAGGCGAGGTCGAGGAGGATCGCGAGCAGGGCGATGGGCAGACCGAACGTCGCGAGCAGGATGAGTCCCGCGAGGACCAGAGCGCCGGACACCACCCAGGGCATCGAGCGTGCAAGTCGCGTCACGAAGTCATGCGCCTGGGCCGGCGCGCCGCCTACCGCGACGCTCGAGCCCGCCGGAAAGCGCGCCGCGGGAATCGCCGCGCGAATCTCGTCGACGAGGTGGCTGGTCGCCGCGCTCGCGAAGTCTTGGCGGGTGACGACGATGACGCGCGAGTAGCGTCCGGTCGCGTCCACGTAGGGCCGCCTCTCGCCCTCGGCGACGATCGCGACGTCGCTGAGGCCTAGGACGGCCGCGGCCAGCCGGTTGCGCGCGGCGAGCATCGCCGGCTCGTTGGCGCCCCCTTTGCGGCCGCTGTCGAGGACGATCTCGACGGGCGCGACCACGCCCACGCCGGCGCGGGACTCGATCAGGGCGAGCGCCCGCGTTGACTCCAGGCCGCCCGGCACGGCGCGCAGAGACCCCGCGGTGAGTGAGAGGCCGGCTATGGGGGCCGCGAGCACGGCGAGCGCGACGAGCGACACCGCGAGCACGGCGAGGGGGCGCCGCGTCACGAGCGCCGACCACCGTACCCAGACGCTGCGGCGTCGCCGCGAGTGCCGCGGCGAGGGCGCGTCGAGCAGCGAGCCCAGCGCGGGGGCCAGGCTGAGGGCCGCCGCGAGTGCGCACACCGGTACGACGAGTCCGGCGACGCCGAGCGAGCGCAAGAAGGGGATGGGCACCGCGAGCATCGTGGCCAGGCCCGTCGTCGCCACGATCGCCGCGATCACGAGGGTCCGCCGTGTCGGAGCGGCCGCCGCGGTCGCATCGGCGGCGCCGCGTGACTCCTCGTCGCGCACGCGTCGTAGCCAGAGCAACGTGTAGTCAACGGCGAGGCCCAGTCCGACCAGGACCACGACGTTGGGCGTATAGAGCACGAGGGTCACGACGTGGCTCAGTGCGTCGAGCACGACCAGCGCGGCCCCCACGGCGCCGGCCGCGACGAGCAGGGGGATGAGCGCCCGCAGGCTGAGTCCCAGCACGACCAGGCTGACGAGCAGGGCGAGCAGTCCGCCGACGACTTCGCCGCGGCGCAGGTCGCTCGCGAGCACTGGGGAGAGGTCGTACTGGATCGCCGCCGGGCCGGTCACGAGCGCGCCGGCGAGCCCTTCGCGCACGAGAACCGCGCGTAGCGGGGCCGTCAGCGCGGCGGCGTCGCGTAGGTTGAGCGTGCTCGAGATCCCGGCGAGCAGCAGGCCGCTCTGGACCCTCTCCTGGGAGATCGCGAGACCGGGGACCTGTTCGATCGCGGCGGCGAGGCGAGCCTCGTCGGCGGCGGTGGCGTGACTCGCCCTCATCACGACGACGAAGTCACCCTCGACGCTGTCGGCGAAGTGCAGGCGCAAGAGGGTGGCCGCGCGCTGGGACTGGCTGGCGGGAACGGCGAGTGACGTGGTGAGTCGCCCGTTGAGATCACTCGAGGCGACAAGGCCGCCGACGGCTAGCGCGGCCCACACGAGCAGGATTGCGACGCGCCAGCGGCGGATCGCGGAGGTGTTACCGGCGGGCACCTGCGAAGGCTAACCCGAAGCTAGACGCGCCCTCCGCGGCGACCCTCGGACGTGCCGCCGAGCACCGCCCAGAAGACGAGGCCCAGACCCGGCACGAGGAACCAGATGCCAAAGACGAGGGCGAGCACGCTGAAGAACGCGCCCATGCCTAGGGTGAAGGGCCAGATCGAGGTGCCGGGAAACGCGCCCACGACGCCCGCGCCCTGGGCCGGGGTGGCCTGGGGGTCGTCCTCGGGGCGGGCCTTCATGCGCCGGCTCCAGAAGTAGTAGTAGCCCCCGGGAAGGAAGCACAACAGCATGCCCGCGAACATCATCACGCCGCCGGCGTTTTCGAGCGACCAGTTCCAGTAGACGGCGCACATCACGCCGAAGAAGACGCCCAGGCCGAGCAGGAGCTTGGCTTCGACTCTCATAGCGACTCTCCCGTGGCGGCGACGGGCTCGACGTGCTGGCCGTGGGGCACGGCGTGGTGCTCGGGGTGGTTGTAGTCCCACGTCGGGCGCTCCGAGCGGATCGGGGGCAGGCGGTAGAAGTTGTGGTGCGGCGGCGGCGAGGTCGTGAACCACTCGAGGGTCTGGGCGTCCCAGGGGTTGTCGCCCGCCGGGTACTTCTTCCAGCTCACCACGAGGTTGACAACGAAGAGGATCGTCGAGATGCCGATCAGCAACGCGCCGAGGGAGCTGAGGTCGTTGAGGAACTTCCACTGGGGGTCGTGTGGGTAGATCGCCATGCGTCGGGGCATCCCGCGCAGGCCCACCAGGTACAGCGGCATGGTGAAGACCTGGGTGCCCACGAAGAGGAACCAGAACTGGATCTTGCCGATGCGCTCGTTGAGCATGTAGCCGGTGACCTTGGGGCCCCAGTAGTAGAGGCCGCCCATGCCGGCGAGCACGAGGGCCATCACGACCGAGTGGAAATGGGCGACGACGAAGTAGGTGTCGTGGGTGAAGAAGTCGAGCGGCGGACTGGCCAGGTACACGCCCGTGATGCCACCGACGAGGAACGTGACGAGAAAGCCAATCGCCATCAGCATGGCGGTCGAGAACCAGACCTGGCCTCGCCACATGGTGCCGATCCAGTTGAAGATCTTGATCCCCGTGGGCACCGCGATCAGCAGGCTCATGATCGAGAAGAAGGGCAGGAGCACCACGCCCGTGGTGAACATGTGGTGCGCCCACACGCCGAGCGAGAGCGCGGCGATCGTGATCGTGGCGAAGATCATGCCCTTGTAGCCGAAGACGGGCTTGCGCGAGAAGACGGCGAAGATCTCGGTCGCCATGCCGAAGAAGGGCAGGGCGAGGATGTACACCTCCGGGTGTCCCCAGAACCAGAAGATGTGCTGCCAGAGCACGGGCACCCCGCCTCCGGCTACCGAATAGATGTGAGTGCCGAAGTGCCGGTCCGCGTAGAGCATGATCAGCCCGGCGGTGAGAACCGGGAAGGCCAGCAGGATCAGGATCGCGGTGACCAGCATGTTCCAGGTGAAGATCGGCATGCGGAACATCGTCATGCCCGGCGCGCGCAGGTAGAAGATCGTCGCGACCAGGTTCACGCCGGTGAAGATCGCCGAGAAGCCCGTCAGCAGCAGCCCACCGATCCACAGGTCGGCGCCCGCGCCGGGGGTGTTGATCGAGTTCGACAGCGGCGCGTAGGCAACCCAGCCGAAGTTGGCCGCCCCGCCCGCGGTGAAGAACCCGAGCAACATCGTGATCGAGCCGGTCAGGTAGAGCCAGTAGGAGAGCGCGTTGAGGCGCGGGAAGGCCATGTCGGGTGCGCCAACCTGGATGGGCACGATGATGTTGGCGAGACCACCGAAGGCGAAGGGCCC
>JAJZSX010000066.1 GCA_021849435.1 Actinomycetes bacterium
GCGCGCGCGCTCACTCAATGCTCGCAGCAGCGACGTGCGCCGGTCCCTGCCGGACCTGGCGCGACGCACGTAATCTCACTTGACGCCAAGGCGCGTCTCGATGACGCCATCGCCAGTCCGTTCGACGCGGTAGGCGGCGGGACCGGTGTCGGGATCGACCTGCTGGTCGGCAACGACCCGCTCGAACTCGTCGTCGTGGTACCAGACGCCGACGTGGTCGTCCGTGGCGTAGGCCACCGGTGGGAGGACGCCTTCAGTGACCAAATGGTGCAGGAGCGGTCGGCGCTGGGGTTCGGAGTCGTAGTGGACACCGTTCGCGTAGGGCACGAGCGCCAGTCCCGTATCGATCGCGCGCAACGTCGGTCCGAAGGAGTCGGTCGTGCCGCCGACGTGCCAGCAGAGGCTGCCCGCCGAAACGCCGGCGAGGATGACGCCGGACTCCCAGGCCGCTCGCATCGCGTCGTCGACACCGTGCAGGCGCCAGAGTGAGAGCAGGTTCGCGACCGACCCACCACCGACCCAGACGAGGTCGCTGCCCACGAGTCGCTCCTCGGGCGGGGCGGTCGGCTGTGGGAAGAGTCGCAGTTGGGTGACGTCACAGCCGACGGCGTTGAAGCACTCGTAGAGCATCGCGTAGTACGCATCGGCGTCGCCGCTCGCGGTGAGTACTAGACAGATCCGAGGTCGCGAGGCGCCAGTAGCGGCGAGTGCGTCGAGCAGCATGGCGCCGGGACGTACCGTCTGCTGGACGGGTCCGGCGATGAAGCCACCGGAGGTGGCGAGGATACGTCGATTGGTCATCCCCCTGTTCTAGCCGTGGTGCTGCGGTTGCGTAGGATGCCTGCAGCGAGACCTACACCTCGAGGAGGACTATGACGGGCGTGGTAACCATCGACGAGCGCATCGACCACCTGCTTGAGGAGTTCCCGCCTTCTTCGACCGACGCCGTCACCTTCCTCGGCGCGCAGTTCGACCGAGGACTCGCGTGGGCACACTTCCCCGAGGGCGACGGGGGGATCGGGGGCACACCGGCCGATCACTTGCGTGTGCTGCAGCGGCTCGCGCGCGCCGGGGCCCCGTCCGCGGCGAACCGCAACGTCATCGGCTACGGCATGGTCGCGCCGACCCTAGTCGTGCACGGCACTGAGGAGCAGCGCCGTCGCTACTTACGCCCCCTGTTCACCGGCGAGGAGATCTGGTGCCAGTTGTTCTCCGAGCCCGGTGCGGGCAGTGACGTCGCGGCGTTGTCGACCCGCGCCGTGCGAGATGGTGACGAGTGGCGCATCGATGGTCAGAAGGTCTGGACCACGCTCGCGCACGTTTCCGCCTTCGGACTGCTGATCGCTCGTACCGATCCCGATGTCACCAAGCACCGCGGGATGACCGCGTTCCTCGTGGACATGCGCGCCGCAGGCGTCGAGGTGCGCCCGCTCTACCAGATCACCGGCGAGGCGGAGTTCAACGAGTGCTTCTTTAATGACGCGCGAGTCGCTGACGACCAGCGATTGGGTGACGTGGGTGACGGTTGGCGAGTCGCACTGACGACGTTGATGAACGAGCGGGTCTCCATCGGTGGGACGGTGCCCTCGCGTGGGTCGGGACTCATTGGCGAGGCCGTTTCCATCTGGCAGGACCGATGGTCTGCGCGTACGGACCGTCACGCCCAGGCGATGCGCAGCGAGTTGTTGGCCGCCTGGGTGCGCAACGAGGTCGCTCGACTCACCAACTGGCGCGCGAGCGATCTGCGGCGCGCTGGCACCCCCGGTCCCGAGGGTTCGGCGGCGAAGCTCGTTTTCGCCGAGGAGAACCAGCGCACGAGTGCGCTCTGTGTCGACCTGCTCGGCGCCGACGGCATGCTGTATGGCTCGACCTACCCGTTGGTGCGACCGACCGAGTCAGCGTTCAACAGCGCCGACCCGCGTAAGGCCTTCCTTCGGATGCGCGCGAATTCAATCGAAGGTGGAACGAGCGAGGTCATGCGCAACATCATCGGCGAGCGCGTGCTCGGGCTCCCCGGCGAGCCGCGGGTGGACAAGGACTTAGCCTGGAAAGACGTACCGCGCAGTTAGGCGCGCGCTACGAGCTTTTCAGCGAAGAATTGGTACGTGCGCGATGTGGCGTCTTGAGCGGCGGCCTCGTTGAACACCGCCGGTCGGCCGTCACAGTTGAACCCGTGCTCCGCGTCGGCGTACCGGACGATTTCGGCGCCGTAGGGCGACGTGCTCGTAGCGACGCGAAGTGCCTCCACCTGCTCGACGGGGATCCCCTTGTCGAGGTCACCGTAGAAGCCCATCCACGCACAGGTGAGGTCCCCGGCGAGTTCCAGTAGCGATGGCAGGCCGAAGCGCCCCGTCTCGACGCCGCCTCCGTAGAACGTGACGCCGGCGCCGACCACCCCCAACGTCGCGGCGTAGAACGCCACCGAGCCACCCATGCAGTAACCGACGACGCCAGTACCGCCGGCCTCGTAGCCCGCGTCGGCGAGGAACTGGCTCGCCGCCAACAGGTCGTCAGTCAACCCGTCGCGCGTGAGCGACCCGACGGCGGCCATGGCGTCGGGGAACTGGTCGTAGGGGATCTCTGGCGAGCCGATCCGGTGGAACAGCTCCGGCGCCACGGCGTAGTAGCCCTGGTCGGCGAACCGTTGGGTTACCGACCGGATGTGGTCGTTAACGCCGAAGGCCTCCTGAAGCACGAGAACGGCACGCGGTGCCGTGATCTCGCCGGCAACCTGAATCGGTGTGCCTGACGCCAAGACGTGACGGGTGGTCATGAGAAGTCTGGTCCCTTCGTTCGACTGCGCTTGAGTTCGAAGAACCCCGGTGTCGCGGCGACGGCGATAACGCCGTCATAGAGACGCCCGGCGTTTTCGCCCTTGGGGGCCGGTGTGACGACAGGCCCGAAGAAGGCGACGTCACCGACGTGGATGACCGGCGTGCCGACGTCGAGACCGACGGGGTCCATGCCTTGGTGGTGACTGGCGCGAAGCAAGTCGTCGTACGTGGTGACCGAGCCCGCCTCAGCAAGATCGGCTTCGAGTCCAACGTCGGCCAAGGACTCCGCGATGATTGTGGTCACGTCGTCGATGCCGCCGACGTGCCGTCGACGACCCATCGCGCTGTAGAGCGGCTCGACGACGGCGTTGCCGTGGCGCTGTTCGGCGGCGATCAGCACGCGGACCGGTGACCACGCATGGGCGAGGAACTCCTGGTATTCCGCACTGAGATCGCGGCCCTCGTTGAGGACGGCGAGGCTCATCACGTGAAAGCGAACATCGAGGTCTCGTACGGACGCGGCCTCGAGTAGCCAACGCGAGGTCATCCACGCCCAGGGGCACAGGGGATCGACCCAGAGGTCTACGGGCTGGGTCATACGTGCTCCTCGGCGTGGACGTATGCCTCGAGCACAGTCGAAACCACGTTCGTTACCCGTACCGCTGTCGGTAGGTCGAGCATTTCGTCGATGCCGTGCGCGTTGGAGTGCGGTCCGAGGACCCCCGTGGCGACGAACTGGACACCGGGGTAGCGGCGACCGAGGGAGGCGAGGAACGGGATCGAGCCGCCCTCGCCCGTGAAAGCGGCTTCTCGACCGAAGGCGTCGGTCGAAGCACGATTCAGCGCGTCGCTCAGCCACGGCTCGAGCGCCGGCGCCACCCAGCCCTGGGCCGTGTTGGTTCCGCGCAACGAGATCTGCGCACCCTCAGGGGTGTTGGTCAGTAGGGTCCGTTCGATAGCGGCGTACACGTCGAGGGGATCGACGGTGGGAGGAAGTCGCATGGAGAGCACCGCGGTCGTCTGTGGGCGCACGACATTGCCCGCGATCGCCGGATCGGGTGCACCACCGAGTCCGATGATTGAAAGGGCCGGGTGCCACGTTTGTAGCACGATGCGCTCGGCGGGCGAGTCACCCATCAGCTCAACCCCGGGAAGGGTCGGCATCTCGGCGGCGAGCACGTCGCCGAACTCGTCGGCCAGGGTCTTAGCAGCGCTGTGTACGGCGTCGGGGATTGGGGCGTTGGCTTCGGGGAGCAGCACCGTACCAGTGGATGCGTCTTCGATGCGATCGAGAAGTTGGCGCAGGACCCGAAACGACGATGGGACCACGCCGCTCGCGCTGCCACTGTGCACGCCACGCTCGAGTACGCCCACGCGCACTTCGGTGTTCACGAGCCCGCGCAAGGAGGTCGTCACCCAGAGCCGGTCGTAGCTGAGTGCGCCCGAGTCGAGGCATACGAGCAGGCGTACGTCGCCGAGGGTGTCCGCCAAATCGTCGAGGTAGGCCTCCAAGTCCTCGCTGCCGCTCTCCTCGCTGGCCTCGATCACGATGACGATCCGCGGGTGGGCAACGCCGTCATTCTCGAGTGCGGCGATGGCGAGGCCGGCGCTGAACGTCGAATAGCCGTCATCGGAGATTCCACGCGCGTAGACCTGATCGCCGCGACGGACCGGCACAAAGGGGTCCAGTCCGGCAGACCAATCGCCGAGCGGTGGTTGTTTGTCGAGATGGCCGTAGAGGATCACCGTTCCGTCGACGGGGGCAGTGGCCTCGACGACAGCCGTGATCAACGGGGTTCGACCATCGAGGTGATGGACCTGAACCGTGGCGCGGGGAAGGGTGGTTGTGAGCCAGTCGGCGAGCAAAGTTGCCGCTCGGTCGAGCTCGCCGTTGACTGCCCATGACTCATCGAAGGACGGTGAGAGACAGGGGATCGTTGCATAGTCGAGGAGCGTTGGCAGCGCTAAACGCTCGAATTCCTGAAGGGTGAGTGCGGGCACGCAGACGAGGTTAGCGGTCGGTTACGGGACCGTCGACCACGCGCCAACAGTAATGAGCGACCGAGGAGCGAAAACCCTCAAAGGCCGTACCGGCGTCTCGCAAGGAGCGCTCAGCGATTATCTCGTCGAGTCCGTGCAATTGGCTCCAACCGTTTCGAACACCGAAGTCACCGGCCGGCCAGACGTCTCGCCGCGCCAACGTGAACATGAGGTACATCTGCGCCGTCCAAGGACCGATCCCGCGTACCGCCGTTACCTCTCGGATGATCTCGTGATCGCTCATGTAGCCGTGCCGCTCGAGTCGGATCCGTCCGTCGTGGACGTGTCCGGCCAGTTCGATCATCGCCTCGGCTTTAGCTCGTGAGAGCCCGGCCGATCGCAGACTTGCGACGTCCATCGTGAGCAACGTGTCTACCGTAGCGTTACCGTCCAGGACCTCCAGGACGCGACGATGGATTGTGGTCGCCGCCGCGGTCGCCAGTAGTTGGAAGCTGATCGAGCGCACGAGGCTGGCAAAACGATCACTCATCGGCGCGGGCCGGGGGGACGGCGGTGGGCCCACGGTGCGTACCAATTCTCGGAACGCCGGATCCTTTACCGCGATCAAGCGTGCGATTTCATGGCGGTCTAATTGCACGGTCAACCTTTACGACGGAACGAACACGTTGTCAGGAACGTTCGCTGTTCGTACGACCTCTTGGAGCAGTGCGTGGATCGCTCGCACCGGGGCGGCCGGAAACCCGAACCGTCGACTAACGAGGCTGACCCTTCGCCGAGCGATGCCTTCGACGTGTACGGCGACGAAGTTATCTCGAAGGTGCTGCGACAGCATGGTGGCCGGCAGGATCGACGGTCCGTAACCGTCAAAGGTGAGTGACGCGATCGTGCGCAACCCGTCCAACTCGATGATCGGCTGCAGGGTCACTCCGTGGGCCACGGCGGCCTCGTCGATCTCTCGACGCAGCGGTGTCCCCTGGAGGGGCAGCAGGAGCGGCAGGGTGGCGAGCGTAGCGAAGTCCACGCTGCGCTGGGCGGCGAGCGCGTGCCCGCGGGGCACAATCAACACCAGGTCTTCGCTGAACAGGTCGACGTCGGTGAGTTCGGGTGTGAAGACGGGCCACGCGAGCACGGCCAGGTCGAGTTGCCCATTGACGACACGGGGTTCGAGCGCCGAATTCGTTCCTTCGCTGATCCGAATCGCGATGTGGGCGAACGAGCGGCGCTGGGCTTCGATGAGCAGGGGCACAATCCATCGTCCCGCCGTGCCAATCATTCCGAGATTGACTTCGCCGCGGATGTCGGCGTTCAACTCGGACACGTCTGCGGCGATCGCGTTAAGTTCGATGAGGATGCGCCGTGCTCGGTGCAGGACCACGGAACCAGATTCGGTGATCGAACCCGTGGAACGGTCCACCAGTTCCGAGCCGAGCTCGGATTCGAGTCGGGCGATCCGGTTCGAGATGTTGGACTGGACGGTGCCGAGCGCGTCGGCGGCACTCGAGAAGGTTCCATGATCGGCGATGCCGACGAGGGCCTCCAGTTGACGAATCTCCACGTATCGATTATAGAGATAGCAGGTATCCCTCATATCATGTTGATGAATGGCCATCGGGTTGGCATACTGGTCTCAGCCTGTTTACAACGAATCCCCCCTCGAAGTAAACCAAGGTTTTGCAAAAGGACCAACCACCCCCCCGGTTGGTCCTTTTGCGTATTCCGGCGAAATTTCGTACTTCGAGCCGAGACCGTGCTCGGTTGGCACGGTGGCGTGGGATTGTGTGATTGCCTGCGTTAACTGGGTGAACGCGCTGATGGCGCCACGATGTCGGCCCCACATACGCGTTGAGTGGCTGAACCAACGCCATACGCGATGGCCGTGGCGCACCGCGATCGTGCGGAGCCCGATTCGATCAGGATAAACGTAGACCACCACGGCGTGGCGATCCTCGCGGGCGTGCCCGTCGGCACTACCGTGCGTTATCGCGCGCTGTCACCGCGCTGTCGCGAGGACGTGTTAACCCACTGGGGGCCTCGCGGTCGAGAACGCCTGGTGAGACCGATGGTGCTCGCCGGTGCGACCAGGTGAGGTTGTTAGCGTGAGTCCATGGCGATTTGGCGCACACTTCGACTCCAGATCGCGACGACGGCCGTGCGCTCGGCCAACTGGATTTCGTCTCGGACGGGACGGGGCAGCGGGACAGTCATCGGGGGGACGGTAGGGCTCGCGATCGCGCCGGGGCTGCTCAACGCGTTGGCCGTGCACCGCCGCGTCATCGTGGTCTCGGGGACGAACGGCAAGACGACGACGACCGCCCTCGCCGTCGCGGGTTGGGGCGACGATGTCGCGTCCAACGACACCGGCGCCAACATGCCCGCCGGCCTCGCCGCCGCGCTCGTGCGCAGTCGATCCCCGCGCGCCGTTCTCGAGAGCGACGAAGGTTGGCTGGGCGCGAACGTCGAGGCGACGCACCCTGCGGTCATCGTCGTACTCAATCTCTCCCGTGATCAGCTCGACCGAGCGAGCGAAGTGCGCCAGATCGCTGAGCGCTGGCGCGCCGTCTTTGCGAAGACGGAGTCTCACGAAGCCGTGATCGTGGCCAACGCTTTGGATCCCTTGGTCGTTTACGCGGCTTTTGAGGCAGTCAATGTTCGTTGGTGCACACCGCCGACGACCTGGACCGCGGACACCATGTCGTGTCCCCGTTGCACGGCCCCGCTGCATCGCACCGAGGAACGGTGGTGGTGCTCGTGCGGACTCGCCCAACCCAGTGCTAGCTCCTTCCTCGATGGCACCACTGCGGTGGTCGGTGGTGAGCGTTTCGAGATCCCCGTGTCGCTACCGGGTTCGTTCAATCAAGGCAACGCGCTCATGGCACTCACGGCCCTCGCCGAGGTTGGCGTCGACGTGCGCCGTGCGGCGCTGCGGATGGCCAGTGTGGACGAGGTGGCCGGGCGCTATGGCGTTCGACGAGTCGACGGTCAGCTCGTGCGACTACTGCTCGCGAAGAATCCCGCTGGCTTCGCCGCGATGCTCGAATCCATCGCTGGTGAGGGAGAGCTGTGGGTTTCAATCAACGCGAGGGTGGCCGATGGTCACGACCCTTCGTGGCTCTATGACGTGCCCTTTGAGGTGCTGTGCGGCCGACGAGTCCGGTGTCTCGGTGATCGCCGACTCGATCTCGTGACGCGCCTTTGGTACGCCGGCGTCGATGCATACGTCGATGAAGGTCCACCGGTGATTGAGGATCGGGTCATCGACGTGCTGGCGAACTACACCGCGTTCAGCGATCTACTCAGGGACTCACAGCCGTGTTGAGGATCATCCAGGTGTATCCGGAGCTATTGGGCACTTACGGAGACGGTGGCAACGGACTCGTTTTAAGGGAGCGGGCCCGGCGACGCGGTATCGACGTCGAGCTTGTCAGAGCCGACATGGATGACCCGCTGCCCGCGGGCGACATCTATTTGTTGGGCGGAGGCGAGGACGGACCTCAGCGCCTGGCGGTGGCGCTGCTCGAAGAGGCCGGCTTCTCACGTCGCGTGGCCGATGGAGCCATGGTATTCGCTGTGTGCGCCGGACTGCAGATGCTCGGGTCACGGTTCAGCGTGCAGGGTGACGACGAGTACGTCGGGCTCGGTCTCGTCGACGCCGTGACGACGCGCGCGTCCACGCGAGCCGTGGGTGACTTGGTGACCACGGCGGGCGCCAGCACAATGGTGGGCTTCGAGAACCACGGCGGGGAGACGACGATTGGCGCCGGCGTCGAGCCTTTCGCGACCGTGGCACGCGGACGCGGCAACGACGGTCGATTCGACGGATTCCGCGTCGGACGGATCTGGGCGACTTACGCCCACGGCCCGGTCCTTGCCCTCAATCCTTGGCTTGCCGATGCCGTACTCGCGGAGTCACTCGGTCTAAGCCAACTCACGCCATTGCCGTCGGTGGCCGACCAACTTTACGAATCGCGGTGTCGTGTGCTCATGGGGCGGTTGGCCGATTGATGCCGAGATCGGGGTCGCCACTTATCCGTTGACCGAGTTGGACGACCGCTTCTTCGACTCGTGCCCCAAAATGGCGAATGGACTCATCCGCACCGCAGGCGATCGGGGTGTCGAAAGCCACGATGACGTGGTGTCGACGACGGTTGGGCGCATTAACGAATCGAGGTGCCTTGGCGTACTTGGGTCCTCGTAGGTGGCCGGCCTCATGGACGTAGGTCGGCACCACGCTTGCCCCGGCACGCTGGGCAAGGTATGCGGCGCCACCTTTGAACTCTTGAATCGAACCATCGGGCGTCCGACCGCCCTCGGGGTAGATGAGCAGATGCCAACCATCCTCCACGAGCTCGAGCGCCTGTTGGGCGCTTCGTCGATTGACGCGTTGACGATCGATTGGGATCGCGTTGAACACCAACACCGTCTTGAACGCTGTGCGACGGTCCATGAAGAAACTGTCCATGGCCGCCGCCACCACAGTCCGGCGACGAACCTTGGCCGGTAGTGAACTCAGGATCAGCGGTGTATCGAGGTTGCTGGTGTGGTTTGCGACGAAGATGAACGGACCAACTCCGGCGACATTCTCTACGCCACGTGTCTCGAGCGTGGACATGTAGCGCACGTAGGGACCGAGGAAGAACCGGTGAAGGAGTTCGCGTGCGAGTCGGGTTCGATAGCGCCGTCCCCACGCTGTTGAGTAGTCGAGTCCGAGTTCGCCCATGGG